>CAZVVS010000452.1:0-4257 GCA_964630585.1 uncultured Gordonia sp. | reverse complement strand
GATGGCTGCGAGGACTGGGGCCAGACCGCGCCGCCACCACGGGGCCGACTCCTCGTCCACGGCAGCATCGCGCAGCGCCGCGGCGGGCGGGACCCGTGAACCGGCGACGGCAGCACGCAACGCGGAGAGCATCGTGATGACGACGCCGATGAAGACCGTGGTAACGAGCGTTCCCGCGGTGAAGATGACCGGCCCGTTGAACGCCTCGACGCCGGCTCGGTCGAACAGCTGTTGGATGAGGATCACCACGAACCGACCGAGCACGAGGCCCAGGGCCGTGGCGGCAACCCCGAGGACGAACGCTTCGGTGAGCACCGATCGGACGAGCTCGGATCGGGTGTTGCCGATCGCTCGCATCAGGGCGAGCTCTCGGCGGCGCTGCACCATGGAGATGGCGAAGGTGTTGGTGATGATCAGCATCCCCGTGAGGGCCGCGACGATGGTGAACACCGTGAGCAACCTCGACAAGATGGTGCTCTCGACGGCGATCCGGGCCAGCTCGGCGTCGGCGGCTTCCTCGCCGCTGCGGACGCGTGCCATCTGATCGGACTGGGCGAGATCGGCACGGAGCCCGTCGACCAGGTCCTCCTGGCTCACACCGGGAACGCCGCGCACGACGATCTGGGTCGCCACGTCGCCCTGACCGGTGAGCGCCGGCTCGTCGGGGGCCACGAGCACGGTGGTCCGCGACGGGAGCTGATCGGCGGAGCCGTACCGGGCGATGCCGACCACGGTGAGCGGCGTCGAGGAGCGCTCGGTGGCAAGCCGGTACTCGTCGCCGAGGACCACACCGAAGTCCCGGGCGGTCGCGGCATCGAGGGCCATCTCACCGGGTTGGACCGGGGCGCGACCCTCGGCGATGTGCCACCGGGCCGTGTCGGCATCGGTGATCCAGGTCTCGGCCTCGTTGAACGGCCCGCGGCTCTGCCCGATGATCGACCCGTCGGCGGCGAGGAGCGACGCGTTTGCGTGCCAGACCGCTTGTGCGGCGGCGACGTCGGGATCGGCCGTCACGGTGTCGAGGACCGACGTCGGGATCCCGAGGCCGGCGGACACCATCTCCGCCGGACCGGAGAACCCGGCGGGGGAAGTGCCCGGAACCGCGTCGATGATCGCGTCGATGCCGGCCTCGCCTGCCTCGACGATGGCCTCGTCGCCGGCGCCGATCGAGTCGGTGAGGGTGAGGGTCGCGTTCACGAACGCCACACCCATGACGATCGCGAGGAAGGTGAGCAGGTACCGGCTCCGACTGATCCAGAGCTGGCGAACGACACGGCGGGTCATCGGTCGGCTCCGAGTGACTTCATGCGCTCGAGCACCCCGTCCGCGGTCGGCCGGGTCAGTTCACCGACGGGCGCGCCGTCCTGGAAGAACACCACGTTGTGGGTGTGGGCCGCGGCGTACGGGTCGTGGGTGACCATCACGATCGTCTGGCCAAGATCGGATGCCTCCCGCAGGTACGACAGGATCTCGCCGGAGGTGTGCGAGTCCAACGAGCCGGTCGGCTCATCGGCGAAGACGACCTCCGGCCTCGACACCAGGGCTCTGGCGACGGCGACGCGTTGCTGCTGTCCCCCGCTCAGCTGCGAGGGCCGGTTGTCGAGGCGGTCGCCGAGGTCGAGCACCCCGATGAGCTCGTCGAACCACTGCGGGTCCACTCGGCTCCGGGACAGGTCGAGCGGATAGGTGATGTTCTCCCGGGCGGTGAGGGCCGGAAGGAGGTTGAAGGACTGGAAGATGAACCCGAGGCGCGTGCGCCGCAGGATCGTGAGGTCGCGGTCGCTGAGATCGCGCAGATCGACGCCACCGATCTCGACCGTGCCCGACGTCAGCCGGTCGAGTCCGGCCATGCAGTTCAACAGCGTCGACTTCCCCGAGCCCGACGGACCCATGACCGAGGTGAACCGACCTCGGGGAAAGGCGATGGTCACATCGTCGAGCGCCCGGACTTCGGCGTCGGCGGACCCGTAGACCTTCGTGGCAGCCGAGAGGGCAACCGATGTCGCCTCGTCGTTCATCACATCCTCCTTCTGAGACATGTGGTCTCATTACGAGACATACTGTATCAGAGAAGGTCCGGATACACTCTGTCTCATGTCACCGCCCGGCGAGACCCCGCCCGATCCGCGGGTCACGGCGACCCGCAGCCGGGTGCTCGCCGCGGTCTCGTCACTCCTCGAGTCAGGCGGTCCGAGCGAGGTCACCCACTCCTCGGTCGCCCGGGCGGCCGGGGTCGGACGCGCCACCGTCTACCGACATTGGCCCCGGATCGACGATCTCCTGGCCGATGCCATCGAGACGCGCTTGGGCGTCACCACGCCCGGAACGACCGGCGACGCGCTCACCGATCTCCGGGCGATGCTCCTGGCGATCGTCAACGGCGTGTTCGCCGACGACAGTGCCGTGTTCTTCACGACGCTCCTGATCCACGGGGGCGACACCCCGCAGATGGATGCCCTGCGGCGAGAGATCATCGAACGCCGGATCGGCGCGATCCGCAGCCTGGTCGAACGCGGTGCCATCGACGGATCGATCGACCCGACCCTCGACCCCGACCTGGCCGTCTCCTACCTGGCCGGCCCGATCATGCACCGACGCATCGTCCTCGACCAGCCAGTCACCCCGGACTTCATCGACGACCTGCTCCTACGCGTCGCCGCCACGCCGGCCTGATCGCACACCCATCGCCGTCAGTCCCTTCCGCCCTCCAGGAGCGACGCAAGGTCCGGCGACCCAGAACCCGATCGGGTGCAGTCCAGGTGCAGACTCTCCCAGCCCCGCTCGTTCGGCCTCCAACGCGACGACCTCAATCGCTTTGCCGCCTCCGCGCCGGTCGAAGCATTGGCCGAACAGATGGTGCTGGTGCTCGTATCCGTGGCCGTCACGCTCGTCGCCGCGCTCATTCTCTGCTGGCTTCGCATGCGGTAACGCAGCCTGCTCGCACCCTGCCTCGGGCGCCTGCGGCCAAGAGCGTTGCGTTCACGACAGCGCGCCTGCTCGTCAGCCGAGACCGCCCCTGACGCAGGCCGCAGTCATCCGGGCAGCGGCCCATCGAGTGGTTCCCGGTCGGATCCGCTCGCCCGTCGGGCTGCCCACCCGATCACAGACCATGATTGGCGCGGCCGCCATTGAGGTCGAGTCAGCCCCCTCGCGACACGTCGGGTTGGCGGCCCGACGATTCTCATCCTGGGGTCCGGGTCACTTCGCGAAAGCGCTGGTCACGGGGCTGCGCCGTCACCGCCTTGGGCCCGAACGGGCCGACGCTTCTACACTTTTGTGTAGATGAAGTGTAGAAGTCGGGCAGCAGAAGGGCCCTCCCCGATGACTCGGAAAGGGCCTCTGAGCTGCACTTATAGGTGGTGGCGGGGGCAGGATTTGAACCTGCGACCTTCGGGTTATGAGTCCGACCAGGACTCTGCCAGCTCGTACAAGGGCGTCCCGCGCAGTACCGCTGAGCTGGGGTTTCGCGCTGCCGCACTCCCCGACCGTACCGCTCGGTACCACCCCGTCACTCCGAAAAGTGTAGAAGAAGTGTAGAATGTCCGCCGGGCCGCTCGGCGTCCGTGGTGACGTTCCGGCCGACGTCGGCGCGGTGCCAAGACACCCGATTCTGCGAGGTCGGACGCGGGTTCAGCCCGCCCGGCGCACGACTGCGTGGCCCTCGCGCTCGAGCTTGGCGATCGTGCGGTGCTCGGAGAGGTTCTCCCCCACGCCGACGACGAGGTCCGCGCCGACGGCCGTCGCGAGCTTCTCCAGCGTTTCGAGCGTCGGGCGCGTACCGCCGCCTTCCATGCGGGCGATGGCCGACTGGGTGGTGCCCATGCGGTCGGCCAACTCGGCCTGGGTGAGGCCGGCGTCGTGGCGAAGCCGGTAGACGAGCTCCCGGAACGCGGTGATCCGAGCCTCGTCCGCGGCGGCTTCACTGGCGGCCAGGCTCGGGCGCCGAGCGCGGACCTCCTTCCAGGGTGTGGTCTTGACCTTGGCTGCCATCAGTCCTCCTCGGCGGTGTGCTGTTCATCGACGCACCGCTGGTAGGCCCGCCGAGCCCGGTCGACCTCACGGCGTTCCCGCTGTCTGGTCTTCACGAACACGGTGAGCAAGATGATCCTTCGGTTCGAGGCGATCCAGTAGGTGATCCGTGTCGGCCGCCCGCCGAGGTAGAACCTCAGCTCTCGGAGCTTGCCGCCCAGTTGCTTCGTGAACGGCTCGTCCAGCAGCGGGCCCATCTCCGCGAGACGATCGACATGGAACCCGACC
>CAZVVS010000451.1:0-4277 GCA_964630585.1 uncultured Gordonia sp. | reverse complement strand
GCCGAGTGCTGCGGACCTGCTCGAGTTCTCCGCGGCTACCGATCGCGTGCCCCCGAAGATCCTCGACTCGCTGGTCTTCTACGGTGACGTGGAGGACGCGGCATTGACCGCCATCCTGGATGCGCCCGACGCCGCCACGCCGGAACTGGTGGCGGCGGCCTGGTTGCGCCTGGCCCGGCGGCACGGCGGCACCACCGACCGGCAGCAGTGGTGCGACAGCGTCCACACCCTCGCCGGGTCGGCGTCGAGCGTGCCGCAACCCGGGTCGACGGTCACCTGGGTCACCCAGGCCGCCGATGATCTCGTCGTCATGACCGCGACGGGATTCATCCTCGCCCAGAGCGACGGTGCGTCGTGGGCCGATCCGACTTCAGGCTTCTGCGCCTCGCTGAACGGCAGGATGGCAGGCGGACCGAACGTGCAGGGTTTGTACGCCCAGGTCGTTGACGAGTTGGCGCGCGCCGAAGCGGCCTGGGTGCTCGACACCGCGTGGGTCGCCGGCCATGCCTTCACCGTCGCGAGAAGGCTGTCCGGCGCCGGTGGGGGGCCGCTCGAAGGGTTGGGGTCACCCTCGGTGCGGGAACCCGGGCGGTTGGTGCCTTGGTCGCAGTGGCTGATCGAGCAACGGATCGCCGCCGGCGACTATCGTGGACCGGCAGACGTAGACGGCTTGCGCGACGCGGCCTGGCGGGTGGTGTGCGGACTGGATGCCGACACTGCTGAGCAATTCTTCACCGGCTTACGGGAAGCGGCTGGCAGCTGGCTTGTGCAGGTCGGTATAAGACGACCCGCCGGGCCGGCGTCGTTCGGCCACGGGGGACTGGGAGGACTGGGGTAGATGGCAACGTATGTATTGGACGGGCGCTCGGCGGCGACGCTGGCCCGTCGTCCCCTCGCGGCCCGGATCGCGGTGTCGGGCACCCCCAACGCCAACGGCGTGCGCTTGGTCGCGCGGACCGCCGACGGCGGTCCGTCGGGCGCGGTGGTGGAGACGGCGCCGACGATGTTGATCATCCCGCACGTGACCGAGGAGATCGTGATCGGCGCGGTGCCACAGGGCAGCGACCTGTTCGCACCCGGCACGATCGTGCACGTGTCCATCGGACCGGATTCGGCGGCGGACTACGAGGCCGACGTCGCCCACCTGACGCCGCGCGACGTGTCCGGACTGGGCTTCATCAAGTTGGCGAGCATCGCCCCGGGAGTGGCCGACACGGTGACCGTCACGACGTGGCTGACACGCCCGGACTCCAAGCTTCCCCCGCTCGCCGAGGCCGCGCGTGTGGCGGCGCGCGGCGCGCTCAACGTCGACCAGGTCGCGGAGAACCGCGCCCGCCCGGTTCGTCTTTTCGTCGACGCATCGGCGTCGATGGCGCCGCTCTTCGCCTCCGGGATGGTGGCCGCGGCCGGTGACATCGTCGCCGGACTGGCCGAGGTCGTCTCCGGTGGATCGGAGGTGACCCTGGGTCTGCTCGGGCCGGCTGCCGCGCCCGCCGTCGCGGTCGCCACCAACGGTGTCGGTGCCGCACTCGGCACCGCACCCGCGCAGGGATACGGTCTGAGCGGCGGTCCGGCGCTGCCGCCGGCCGCCGGCACCCTCACCGTCCTGGTCACCGATGCGGCGCCTGCGGATCAGCCGTTCGACGACCAGGTGCTCTTGGTGTTGTCGGGTGCACTGTCGGGCTCGGGCGGCCGTCGGGGAGCGGTGCTGATGCCGACGGACGATCCCGCGCAGGTGCTGACCGCACGACCTGACGTGGTCGCGCGCGTCGTGGCCGACCTGCTGGCGCCCTTCGCGCTGCACGGGGGTGTGCGTTGACCAAGTGCCCCAGGTGCTTTTCGCCGCTCACAACCGACGAAGCCGTCGCGTGGGTCGACCGAGACCCCGCCGAGGTCACCGTCGACCCGGTCGCGTCGGCCTATGCCGGGCGCGAGGTCCGGATGGGCCGGGTGAAGGTCGCCCGCCGCAACGAGTGGTCGGGCTCGTGGCCGCCGGCGCCCGACCGCGCCTGTGATCCGGCGTGCCCGGTCTGCCACTTCATCCTGCCGCAGCATTGGTACTACGGCAGCGCCACGTGCATCACGATGGCGGGCGCGCGCGCCACCGGCAAGACGGTGTACATCGCGGTGCTCATCAAGCAGTTGCAGCGCTTCGCGGCGCGACTCAACCGCGAGGTCTTCCCGGCCAACGATGAGACCGTGCGCCGCTTCCGCGACGAGTACGAGACGCCGCTGTTCACCGAGCGCGGGATCCTGCAGCCGACGCCTCGGGCCTCCCTGCACGGCAGCTACCAGCACGATCCGCTCATCTTCAACCTCGGCGAATGGGCGGGTCGGCGGCGTTATCTGGTCATCCGCGACGTCGCGGGGGAGGACCTCGAGGCCGCTGACGTCGGCGGGGTGGCGTGGGAGTTCTTCTCCCGCGCCGACGCTGTGCTCTTCATGTTCGACCCGCTCTGCGTCGGCGAGGTCGCCAACCAGCTGCGCGACCTGGTGCCCCCGCCGTCGAGCTTGGGTGGCGATCCCAGGCAGGTCCTGCACACGATGACGAACTTGATCGGCAACGGCTCGCCCAAGCTGGCCGTCATCCTGTCGAAGTTCGACGCATTGCAGGCACTGAGCGCGGTGGAAGCCAGTGCGTGGGGGCAGGTGATGGGTCAGCTCGGGGCCGCCTACAACCGCGATCCCAGTCTGCTCGCCCGTGGCTACGACGAGAACGACGGCCAGGGGTTGCACGAAGAGGTCCGCAGCTTGCTCACCAAGCTCGACGCCGGTCCGGCTTTGACGACGATGGTGAACCCGGTGACCGGCCACCGCTACGATCACCGTTTCTTCGCGGTGTCGGCGCTCGGCGCGTCGCCGGAGGGGGAGAAGCTGTCCGACCGCGGCATCTCGCCGTTCCGGGTCACCGACCCGGTGCGATGGGTGCTGGCCGCCGACAAAGTGATGATGGGCGGCACCTGATGACCGATCCCCGATTCCGCGGTACAGATCCGTTCGCGCCCGGTGCGTACCCGCCTGTGCCACCGGGGCTGCCGGCCCACTCGCCGGCCCCCGGATATCCGCCGATGGCATCGGCCCATGCGTCGACCGCGGCGCGCACGTCGGTACCGCCGGTCACCGTGTGGCTGGCATTGGCCTGCTCGGCCGTGGCCGTCGGGCTGTGCGTCGTGCAGGCCGTGATGGGGGTGCGCGCCGCATCGGAGTCGGGGGTCGACGACGCCCAGCGCGAATACCTGGGCCGCGAGGTCGCCGACCTGTCGACGACGGCCATCGTGTTCACCGTGTTGCTCGCCGCGGTGTTCGCCCTGGCCTATGCGGGTTTCGGCTACGCGGTGTGGCGCGGTGAGGCGTGGCCTGCCCCGCTGGGAACCGTGCTGGCCGCGTTGTCGCTGTTCGGCCTGATGGGCGGGCCGGTGATCATCGCGCTGGTGATCGCTGGCGTGCTCGCCGTCGTGTTCCTGTGGTTGCCGCCGTCGCGTACCCACGCCCGTGGGCGACCGACCGCGTCGGTGGCGCCGACCGCTTACGACCCGTGGGGAGGCCGCTGACGATGGCGACGCGCAGAGGTTTGCAGAAGGTAAGCATCGGCGTCGGGTGGACCATCGAGCCCAGCGGCGTGGGGAGCGGAGCGAGCGGGCCGCAGACCACCGCCGTGGGTCTGGACCTCGATATCGCCGCCTTCGCCCTCGGGCCCGACGGCGTGGTGGCGTCTGATCAGGACTTCGTCTTCTTCAACAACCTGACCGCGTGCGACGGCGCGATCCGGCTCACCTCCGATGCCGCGGTCTTCCGCGGGTGGAACGAGGAGATGACGGTGGACACCGCGGCGCTGCCGCCGCGCGTCGACCGCGTGGTAGTCGCGGTGAGTTCTTACGGCGGCGAAGCGCCGTTCGGCCGGTTTCCGGCCGGATGCGTCGAACTGTGGGATTCCGATGCCGGGCAACTCGCGCGCTGCGACCTCGCTGCGCAGTTCCCCGGCGAGAGGGCACTCGTGTACGCCGACCTGCGGCGGGACGGATCGCGGTGGGTCCTGATGGCCCGTGGCGAGCCGTTCGAGGGCCTCGGGCCCATTGCCCGTTCCATGGGCGTCAAGGTCTGATCGGCCGAATTGGATCGACTGCGCCGCGTCGCGTAGGATGGATCGTCGGTGCGCGTACCGCGCGCCGACTACTACCACCAGGCCCTACGGGCCGGGAGCGCGGAGGACATGGCAAAGAAGGACGGTGCCATCGAGGTCGAGGGCCGCGTGGTCGAGCCCCTGCCCAATGCGATGT
>CAZVVS010000450.1:0-4282 GCA_964630585.1 uncultured Gordonia sp. | reverse complement strand
CAAGGACCCGATCTTCGGACGCTGTCCACGACATCGCCCGCAACGGTCAATGAGCCGATCACCGCGGCGCAGGCAGCAACGCTGACCTCGCTGATGATCGACTCCGAGCGCCAATCGGGGGGGCCGGCGACGATCGCGTCGAAGACCGGGACTGCCGAGCACTCGGCCGGACCGGGAAGCGACGAGGTGCCGTATGCGTGGTACATCGCCTTCGGTCCCTCGACCAACGCTCAGATCGCCGTCGCGGTAGTAGTGGAGAACGGCCAATTGGGGACCGGAACGACGGGGGCAGCGGTCGCTGCACCCATCGGACGAGACGTGATCGAGGCGGCATTGAGAGGAGGTGGCGGCCGATGAGCCTGCAGCAGGGCACCGTGATCGCCGACCGGTACCGACTCATGCGGTTGATCGCCACCGGCGGCATGGGCCAGGTGTGGGAGGCGATGGACACCCGCCTCAACCGACGCGTCGCCGTCAAGGTCCTCAAGTCCGAGTACTCCAACGACCCGGAGTTCATCGGCCGGTTCCGCACCGAGGCGCAGACCACCGCCCGCCTCAACAACCCCGGCATCGCCGGCGTCTTCGACTACGGCGAGACCCCCGACCGCAACGGCGGCCAGGCACTGGCCTACCTCGTGATGGAACTCGTCGACGGCGAGCCGCTCAACGCGGTCATCTCCCGGATGGGGCGCCTGCCGGTGTCCAACACGCTCGACATGCTCGAGCAGACCGGGCGGGCCTTGCAGGCGGCCCACGAACAGGGCCTGATCCACCGCGATGTGAAGCCGGGCAACATTCTCATCACCCCCACCGGACAGGTGAAGATCACCGACTTCGGGATCGCGAAGGCCGCCGACTCGGCGCCGGTCACCCAGACCGGGATGGTCATGGGGACCGCCCAGTACATCTCCCCCGAACAGGCCAACGGTGACGAGGCGACGGCCGCGTCGGACGTGTACTCGCTCGGCGTCGTCGGCTATGAGGCGCTGACCGGCCGGCGCCCGTTCCTCGGTGACGGCGCGATCACCATCGCGATGAAACACATCCGAGAGGCACCGCCGCCACTCCCGTCGAGCCTGCCCGCCGAGGTCCGCGAACTCATCGAGACGACGTTGGCCAAGGGCCCCCGACAGCGCTACGCCAACGGCGGCGAGTTCGCCGACGCGGTGGCCGCGGTCCGAGCCTCGCAGCCCCTACCGACTCCTCGCACGGCGGTGGTCGCCCCCGCCGTCACCCCCGCGGTGACGAAGACCAAGAAAAAGAGCAGCAAATCCGCCGCGGTCGCTCCCAAGGCACCGGTGAAGCCGCCGGCGGTCGTCGACGACGGCGGGTGGACCGGTGGGCAGAAAGCCCTGGCCGCGATCGCGGTGATCCTGCTGCTCACCGCACTGGGACTCGTCGGCTACCTCGTCTCGCAGATGAATACCGACCAGACGGTCACCCCGTCGACGACGGTCGTCCACCAATCGCCGGCCACGACGACGAAGACCACCACCAAGACCACCTCGCGCACGCCGCGGAGCACTGCCCGCACCACCACGACGTCCGACGACGACACGACGACCACTGCGCCGCCGGCGACCACGCACCGCCCGGCGCCGCGGCCGCCGACGCAGCGTCCCGAGGACCTCCCGCCCGACCCGGGTGCGCCCACGGCCCAGTGGCCCCCGTTCCGGATTCCCGGCTTCCCCGGCGGCTGACCGCATGAACCCGACGCCCCCTCTTCTCTCCGATCGCTACCAGCTGGGCGAAACCCTCGGCTTCGGCGGCATGTCGGAGGTTCACTACGCCCGCGATCTGCTGCTCAACCGGGACGTCGCCATCAAGGTGCTGCGCGCCGACCTCGCCCGCGATCCCAGCTTCTACCTCCGCTTCCGGCGCGAAGCGCAGAATGCGGCCAAGCTGAACCACCCCACGATCGTGCAGGTCTTCGACACCGGCGAGGCCCAGACCGAGGACGGCCCGCTGCCGTTCATCGTCATGGAGTACGTCGAGGGCGAGACGCTGCGCGACATCCTGCGCGCCGACGGTCCGCTGGCCCCCCGCCAGGCCCTGACCTGGATGGCCGACGTCGCCGCGGCGATGGACTTCTCGCACCGGGCCGCGATCGTGCACCGCGACATGAAACCCGCCAACGTCATGATCGACCGCACCGGCGCGGTGAAGGTCATGGACTTCGGCATCGCCCGGGCCATGAACGACACCTCGGCGACGATGACGCAGACCTCGGCGGTCATGGGCACCGCCCAGTACCTGTCGCCGGAGCAGGCACGCGGGCTGAAGGTCGATCCGCGCAGCGACATCTACTCGATGGGCTGCGTCCTGTTCGAGCTGCTGACCGGCGAGCCGCCGTTCACCGGGGACTCCCCCGTGGCAGTCGCCCACCAGCATGTGCACGAGGACCCGCCGCTCCCCTCGGATGTGCGCAGCGACATCACTCCCGAGCTGGACTCGGTCATCCTCAAGGCGATCAGCAAGAACCCCGCCAACCGCTATCAGAGTGCCGCGGAGTTCCGCGCCGACCTGATCCGCACGCTGTCGGGGCAACGTCCGTCAGCACCGATGATCATGTCGGCGGCCGAGCGCACCGACCTCATCGACACCGACGTGCGCCCGCGCATCCGGCCCACCCCCGGCGGGCGGCGCGACCCCAACTCCGCGTCGGACCCGCGCCGGATGTTCCGGACGCGGCGGTTGCGCGCGGCCGGAATCATCGCCTCCGTTGCGATCCTCCTCATCGGCCTCTTGGCCTGGTCGCCCTGGTCGGGCCCGGCCAAGCAGGTGGTCGTCCCCACGATCACCGGGATGCCCGGGCAGCAGGCGGAGCAACTGCTCACCCAGTTCGGGTTCAAGGTCAAGAAGATGGAAGAGGCGAGCCTCGACATCCCGGCCGGAAACGCGACCCGCTCAACGCCCGGGGGCGACGTCCGCGCGGAGGAGGGCTCGGAGGTCACCCTCTACGTGTCGACCGGTCCGCAGCGCCACAAGATCCCCGACGTCCGCGGGAAGTCGAAAGCCGACGCCGTCAAGGCCCTGACCATGCTCGGTTTCACCGTCGTGAAAACCGACAAGGTGAACTCGCCACCGGAGTTGCTCGACAAGGCGGTCAACACGACACCTCCCGCCGGTACCGACACCGCGGTCAACTCGGTGATCGTCGTGCACATGGGCGAGGGGCCCAAGGAAGTCACCATCCCCGAGCTGGTCGGGGAGACCGAGGACCGCGCCCGCGCCATCTTGAAACAGCTGGGGTTGAAGATGGCCGTCGTGCCCGGCGACTCGGAAATGCCGCGCGGTGAGGTCGTGACGACCTCACCGTCGGCCGGCACCACCGTCACCGACGATCAGACCGTCACCATCACCGTGTCGCGCGGCAACATGTTCATCGTCCCGAACCTCGTCGGGAAGACGCCCGGCCAGGCGCGGGCGGCGCTGGCCGCCGCCGGGTGGAAGGTCTCGACGCTGACCCAGTCGACGCGCGGGGTACCGCTCGGGCACAGGGACAGCGGTCGCGTCGTAGCTCAGGTGCCACCGGCCGGTTCGGCTATCCGCAAGGACGACGGTGTCACCATCGTCGTCGGCGAGGGCCGGTTGATCGGCTAGTCGGCACCGGGCCCCGGCTTGGCGGATCAGTCCAGTGCGGCGGCGAGCTGGTCCTCGAGCTGGCGTACGAGAGCCTCGTCGACGTCGATCCCACACACCGCGAGCCAGTTGGCCAGCATGCGGTGGCCGCCCTGGGTGAGCACGCTCTCCGGGTGGAATTGGACTCCGTGGATGGGCAGCTCCGTGTGCGCAAGCCCCATCACGATGCCGCTCTCGGTGCTGCCGGTGACGTGCAAGTCGTCGGGGATCGTCTCGGGCACGACGGTCAGCGAGTGGTAGCGCGTCGCGGTGAACGGGCTCGGCAGCCCCGCCAAGACGCCGGTGCTGTCGTGGAAGACCTGCGAGGTCTTGCCGTGCAGGAGTTCCGGGGCGCGGTCGACGGTACCGCCGAACACGGCACCGATCGCCTGGTGGCCCAGGCACACTCCGAGCAGGGGCGTGCGCGTCGTCTGCGCGGCGCGGACCACATCCATCGTGGCACCGGCCCGCTCGGGCGTTCCGGGGCCTGGACTGAGCAGTACCCCGTCGTAGTCGGCGATGACCTCGGTCAGCGGGCGCTCGGTGAGACGGGGGTCGTCGTTGCGCCAGACGTCGACGGACACGCCCAACTGGCCCAGGTACTGGACGAGGTTGTAGACGAAGCTGTCGTAGTTGTCGATCACCAGGATCGTCATGACCT
>CAZVVS010000449.1:0-4283 GCA_964630585.1 uncultured Gordonia sp. | reverse complement strand
CGGCGCGGCGCCGGTCGCCAACGTCGTGGTCCAGGACGCCATCCCGGCCAGCACGCGGCTGGTCTACAGCGGCCGCGCGTCCTCGCCGGCCGTTCCGGTCGTCGGCCCGGCCAACGTGACCTTCGACGTCGGCATCGTCCCCGGCAACGACAGCGTGTTCTGGGAGATCGGGTTCATCGTCGATCCGAACTACCTCATCCAGCCGCCGCCGCCCTTCCCGGCCGAGGACGAGATCTGCAACGAGGCGATGATCGTCCAGCCGATGACGCTGACCTACAGCCCCTCGCGCGAGGTGGACCGCGACTGCGACGTGGTCAAGGACCGCGCAGACCTGAAGATCTCGAAGTTCGTCGAGCCCTTCACCGGGGTTCGGGCCGGCGACACCTTCACCTACACGATCTACGTCGACAACCTGGGCCCCTCGGCGTCCCGGCGCGTCGTGATCTCGGACACCCTGCTCAGCAGCGGGAACGTCAGCATCCAGAGCTGCGCCTTCTCGGTCAGCCAGGGCGGCGGCGCGATCACCCAGTTCACCTGCAACACGGGCAACCTGGTGTCAACCCAGTTCGGGACCGACATCGGCACCTTCGCGACCAGCTTCCTGGAGCCCTTTACCCCGACCAGCCAGGGCCGCCTGCGGGCCTCCTTCCGCCTGACCGCGCTACAGGCCATCGACGTCACCAACACGTCGCGGGTGACGGCGCTCACGCCGGACCAGGACCTATCGAACAACATGGCGATGGCGAACCTCTCGGTCAGCTCGGTGGCCGACGTCTTCATCACCAAGGATGACGCCGCGGCCAACCCGGACGCGGGCGAGCAGTTCACCTACACGATCGAGGTCGGCAACAACGGGCCCTCGCGTGCCGAGAACGTAGTGGTGGAAGACATCCTGCCGCTCGACGTCGACATCAACAGCATCACGGTGGTCGCGGTCACCCCGCCCAACCCGCCGGGCGGCCCCGGCACTTGCGCGACCACGCAGAACGTCACCGGCAACGCGGTGGTGACCTGCAACCTCGGGACGCTCAATTCCATCATCGCGCCCCCCGGCACGGTCCAGCGCCGCATCACGATCGTGGTGACGGTCAAGGACGGGGTGCCGGGCGGGACGATCCTGTTCAACGAGGCGCGGGTGTCCAGCGACGAGTACGACGACGACAACCGCAATAACATCGCCGTCGAAGACACGCCGGTCGGGCAGCTTTCCGTGCTGCTGATCGACAAGGATGCCTCGCCCGACCCGGTGATCGCCGGTCAGATCATTCACTACCGCATCCAGGTGACCAACAACGGGCCCTCGGTGGCTCAGAATGTGATCCTGGAGGACGACTTCGGGAGCGGTGGCGAATTCGTGCATCTGCTCAGCGCCAACTTCCAGGGCGGCAGCGGGAACTGCTATCAGGAGAACCACAACGACGCCGATATCCGCTGCAACCTCGGCGATCTCGCCGTCGGTCAGACGGTGCGCATCGACCTCGAGGTGGCGGTCGACCCGAATGCCCCGGCCGGGACGCAGATCTGCAACGACATCGAGATGAACGCCGACTCGCCGATCGCCATCGACCCGGCCAGCGACGACGACGAGTGCGTCACCGTCCGCGCCGTGCAGGGCGTGACGATCACCAAGGTCGCCAGCGATCCCTCGCCGGTGGCCGGGACGGACTACAGCTACAAGTACACCGTCAAGAACACCGGCCCGTCGACCGCCTTCGACGTGACCGTGACCGACACGCTGCCGAACGGGCTGGACTTCGTGTCGGTCAACGACGCCCGCTGCAGCGAGAGCGGCGGCCAGGTGACCTGCAACTTCGGCGACATGGCGCCGGGCGCGGTGATCAGCTTCGACGTCTTCGTACGGCTTGACGCGGACTTCGATTGCGGCGACACGCTGACGAACAACGTCCGCGTGCGCTGGGACTCGGACGACAACGGCAGCCTGGACTCCGAGGCCGTCAGCGTGTCCAAGGTGCTGGTCGACTGCGTCAGCGACCTCAAGGTCACCAAGGTCGGCAAGCCCGACAAGGTGGTCTACGAGAACGATCTCCTGATCTACACGATCGTGGTCGACAACCTGGGCCCGAGCGTCGCCGAGGACGTGTCGATCAAGGACCTGATCGCCGCCAGCGGCCAGTTCGACATCGAGGCGGTGTCGAGCGACCGGGATGCGACGTGCCGCTCGCTGCCCGTCCCGATCAGCGGCAACCCCTTCGTGCCGGCCGCCAACCTGGACGACGCCAAGGCCAACCACACCGGCGAGACCGGCAACCTCGGCAACCTGTACCAGCTCGACTGCACGCTGGACGACGACCTCGACGTGCTGGCGGCCGACGGCCCGCCGAACAGCGGCCGCTGGATCGTCCAGATCGCGGTCGACGGCGACGAGCCCGGCTCGATCAACAACATCGTGTCGACCCTGTCGGAGTCGAGTGACCCCGACCAGTCGAACAACATGGCGATGACCGAGCACGAGGTCGTCTCGCTGGCCAACCTGTCGATCGAGAAGACCGACCTGCCGGACTGCGATCCGAGCGAGGACTGGCCGGGCAACTTCTGCGACATGATGGGCAACGGCGACACCGTGGCGATCGCCGGCTCGACCGACGACCCCGGCGACCCGGACAGCGGCTCGACCTTCCACTACCGCCTGACGGTGCGGAACGACGGGCCGGGCGACGCGCACAACGTCGTGGTCACCGACAACCTGCCCAAGGAGCTCGAGGTCACGCGGATCACCAAGGATCCGAACACCGGCAGCTGCTCGACCGTCCAGGGCACCGACTTCCAGCAGGTGGTCACCTGCAACCTCGGGACGCTCGCCGATGAAGGCGAGGCGCGCATCGACATCTACGTCCGCGTGCCGGCCGACGTGGCCCACGGGACGATCCTCTGGAACGAGGCCTGGATCACCAGCGACGCGACCGAGCCGAACAACGAGGACAACCGCACCCGCACCCGCACCGACGTGATCGCGGTGGCCGACCTCAACATCACCAAGGAAGACGACCCCGACCCCTCCTTCGTGGCGGGCGGCACGGGCTCCTACACCCTGGTCGTGACCAACAACGGCCCCTCGGTGGCGCGCAACGTGTCCGTCGAGGATCCGCTGCCCACCGGCATCGACGCGACGAGCGTCGACGTGGTCGGCGTCACCGACGAGGTCTGCTCGATCTCGCCGCTGCCCGGCTCGGGCACCGGCCGCGAGGTCGTGCGCTGCCAGCTCGGCGACCTCGACCCCGGCGCGAGCCGGACGATCGTCATCCAGTTCAAGGTGGCCGACGATCTGGTGCCGGCGGACGACGCCAACCAGTGCGCCAGCACCCGCAACATCGCCAGCGTCACCAGCGACACCAAGGATCCCGACACCGACGACAACTCGGCGATCGCGGATCAGGATGTCTGCGCGACGGCGGACCTCAAGATCACCAAGACCAGCGAGCCGGAGAAGGTCAACGCCGGCGAGCAGAAGAAGTACACGATCACGGTCGAGAACCTCGGCCCCAGCGACGCCACCGGCGTGACGGTGCATGACGTGCTGCCGGACGAGGCGAGCTACGAGGTCGACACCAACCCGGCGATGTGCACCCAGCCGGCCAACCTGGTGGGCTTCCGCGCGGTGCTCAACACCGCCAACGAGGTCGCGAACCCGGCCGGGCCGGACACGGCGACGGGCTTGGCGACCTTCGTGCTCGACACGACGACGAACGTCCTGGAGTACGCGATCTTCGTCAACGACATGACCTCGGCGACGACCGCGGCGCACATCCACACCGGCGCAGCCGGCGTCAACGGTCCGGTGCTGGTCAACCTGTTCACCGGCGCGCCGCCGGTCTTCGACGAGAGCCACCCGCTGGTCGGCAAGCTGACGCTGCCGCCGGCCGACGCGGCGGCGATCCTGGGGAACCCGGCCGGCTTCTACGTCAACGTCCACACCACGGCCAACCCCGCGGGCGAGATCCGCGGCCAGATGGCGCAGACGCTGAACACGCCGCTGGAGTGCGAGATCGGCACCTTGGCCGCCGGCACGAGCCACAGCTTCGACATCTGGGCGCTGATCGATCCGAACACGATGTCCGGCACCTCGATCATCAACACCGCTCTGGTGTTCGCCGACAACCCGCCGGACAACATCCTCTACAACAACGCGGCCCAGGCCAAGAACCTGGTGCTCGCCAAGTCCGACCTGCGGGTGGTCAAGTTCGGCAAGCCCGACGCCGCCGTCCGCGCGGGCGACATCCTGACCTACACGATCATCGTCGACAACCTCGGGCCGAGCGCGGCCG
>CAZVVS010000448.1:0-4291 GCA_964630585.1 uncultured Gordonia sp. | reverse complement strand
GTCTCGGGTGGGCAGCGCCAGCGCATCTGCATCGCCCGCGCCCTTGTCGGTGACCCCGACGTGATCATCTTCGATGAGCCCACCAGCGCCCTCGACGTGCACTCCGAGCAGGCGATCCAGCGCGCTCTCGACGGGCTCAGGGAGGAGAAACTGCTCTTCATCGTCGCCCACCGCCTCTCCACGCTCGACCGCTGCGACGAGATCATGGTCCTGCTGAACGGCCGCTTGGAAGCATTCGGACCGGCGCACGAGATCGCGGACGCCAATCCCTGGTTCGCGGGAGCCCTGGCGCTGTCCGGCCTCAAGCCGCCGCAACGGCCGAGCGGGTTCTCCCCGGTCGATGAGCTCGGCGTCTCTTGAGCAGGCCGTCGATGCCGCTGCCGTGAAGACCGTGCTCGTGGTGCCCGACGGCGTCGGGGTGCGCAACTTCTTGTGCACCGAGTTCGCCCCACTCGCCGCGAGCTCGGGCGAACTCGTCGTTTGGCACGGCCTCCCAGAAGCAATCGTGGACGAGCACCGGGCGCGCCTCGGGCCGGCAGTCCGGTGGCACCGGCTCGAGATCCGACGCGAGCCCATGCTGAGCCGCGTCCTCCGATCCGGGAAATTCTTCAGCCAGCTCGAGCGCTTCCCGGAACCGGGGGCCGAACCTCTGTTGCGAAACCGCCACCGCCACCGGGTCGGCCGGTGGGTGCATCGCGCCGGGCGGGTCCTCGGCAAGGCCCTGGCCCTCGTGCCACGCGCCCTGCCGGTCGTGGAACGATGGCATGGCCGGACGACCCTGACGCGGTCGGGCGCCGACCCCTGGCAGTCGTTCCTCGCTGCGGAACGACCCGACGTGGTCTTCTGCACGCACCAGCGGGCCAGCGTGGCGGTACCACCGATGGCCGCGGCTCGACGTCTCGGGATCCCCACCGCGTCGTTCATCTACTCCTGGGACAACCTGCCGAAGGGACGCATGGCGGTCTGGCCCCACCACTACTTCGTGTGGAGCGAGAAGATGGCAGCCGACCTCCACCGCTACTACCCGGAGGTGACGACTCGCCAGGTGCACGTGGTCGGCACGCCGCAGTTCGAGCCGTACTTCGACGACGGCCTCATCCTCGAGCGGGAGTCCTTCTGCGCCACGCTGGGCCTCGACCCTGGCCGACCCATCGTTCTGTTCTCTGGCGATGACGCCTCGACGTCTCCGCAGGATCCCGGCTACCTGGCCGACCTCGCCGCCGCACTGCGCGAAGCGTTCGGTGACACCGGCCCACAGCTCGCCTTCCGACCGTCGCCCGCCGATCGCTCGGATCGGTATCGGACCGTGCTCGACCAGTACACGGAGATCGCCGTCTCGGAGCCTGCGTGGTCCTCAATCGGCGAGAAGGGGTGGGAGCAGGTCGTCCCCTCCTTGCAGGACCTGGCCCTGCTCGCGAACCTCGCCCGGCACTGCGCCGTCGTCGTCAACCTGGGATCGACGATGGCACTGGACTTCGCCATCGTCGGGAAGCCGGCGATCTACGTTGCCTACGAGCAACCCGGCGTCGAAGGCACCAAGTCCTGGCGGGCCGCAGACATCTACCGACTTCCCCACTTCGCGTCGGTCGAGCGAACCCAACCCGTGCTCTGGGCTCACTCGCGCGAGGAGCTCGCGACCCAGGTCCGTCTGGCCACCACCGATCCCGACGCGTTGTCGAGCAACCGCGTCGCGTGGATCGACCTCGAGCTCGCCCAGCCAGTGGATCGCGCCAGCCGCCGCTGTGTGGACGCGCTGCTCCGCATCACCGCCGCGGGCACGTCGTGAAAATCGCCTTCCTCACCCCGGAGTATCCGCCCGGCCCGGTCGGCGGAATCGGCACCGCCACCCAGCAGTTGGCCCGCGGTCTGGTCGCGGCCGGTCACGAGGCGTGGGTCGTGGCCGTCGGCACCGACGCGCGGTTCGACGACCAAGGTGTGCGTGTGCAGGTCCACGACATCGCACATCCGAGAGGGCTGGGCTGGTTCGTCGTCCGCCGCGGTCTAGGGCGAGCGCTGCGGCACCTCGTGCGCACCGCCGGTGTCGACCTCGTGGTCGCGCCGGACTGGTTGGGTCTGTCGGCCGGAATCCGAACCGACTGCCCGGTCGTGGTGAGCTGCAACGGCTCCGCCACCTACTTCGCCGACCTGCTCGAGGAGCCTGTGCGGGGTTCTGTGCGTGTCGCCGAGCGGCTTGCTCTGCGCGGAGCCGATTCGGTCAGCGCGGTCAGCAGGTTCACCGCAGAACGCACCCAGGCGATCTTCGGCCTCGATGACACGCCCACGGTCCTCTACAACGGGGTCGATCTGGCCCGGTTCCCGACCCCCGATGCTCGTCCGGAACCCGGACTGATCGTCCACCTGGGGACCCTCGTGCGCAAGAAGGGGGTGATGGACCTCGCCGAGGCTTTCTCCACCGTGGTCGCCGACCGACCGTCCGCTCGGTTGGTCATCGCCGGCAGGGATCGTCCCGATGCACGGACCGGAGCGCCCTCGACCTGGACCCTGGCCGAAGCTCGACTCTCCCCCGAAGCGCGGGCGCGGGTCGACCAGATCGGCCCGATCGACCAGAGCGAGATCCCAGACCTGCTGGCTCGCGCCGAGGTCGCCGTCTTCCCCTCGCACGCCGAGGCGAACCCCGTCAGCTGGATCGAGGCCATGGCTGCCGGACGGCCAATCGTCGGCTACGCCCATGGCTGGGCCACCGAGGTCGTCGACGACGGCGCAACCGGATGGCTGGTCCCACCCGGCGACACCGCGGGCTTGGCGGCTGCCATCGTCGAGGCGATGTCGAACTCCGACCGACGGCGAGCGTTCGGGCTCAGGGCGAGGCGGTCGGCCGAGGAGCGGTTCTCGACCAGGGCCGTCACGGCCAGCGCGCTGGAGTGGTACCAGCAGGTGCTCGACCGAGCGGCCGAGGCGCGGAGGGCGATGCGATGAAGCGAGCCCCGCTCATCGTGCTCTCGGTCGATGGAGACCGAGCCATCGAGGTCACCCGCCACGACCGCGGCGAGATGCAGCGGGTTGACGGGGTACCCGCCACCGCGGTGGCAGCACTCGGGACGCTGGTCCACCGGTTCCCTGCGCACCACCTCGCCTGGCGGGACCTGGCTGCGGAAGGTGCGCTGGCACCGGCCGACGACTGGCCCCTCCTGTTGCGCCACGACCTCGAGATCCGCCACGGCGCCTACCTTCACGGGAGCGACACCGGTCGTGCTTCCCTGGGTGCGGTCGAGTTCCTCTCCCCCTTCCAGATCGACGCACCCGGCGATCGGGCATTCGGGACGTGGATGCTGTCGCCTCTGGCCGGGATCGGCGCGACGGACGTCCTGCGGGCTTGCGGGTCGCCACCCGAGGGCCTGTCCTTCGCCGCCTCGCTGCTCGTCCTGGGACATCGAGCGATGCGGTCCGGCGCACTCCTGTGGTCCGACCCCCGCCTGGGCGCCGCCACCCCCGTTGACGCGCCCGCCCTGGCGGCCCGGGAAGCAGCGCTCGTGGTGCGCCATGCCGTCGGACGCAGGTTCCTCCTCCTCTGGCTGGCGGCCCAGCTACCGGACCGCCGCTTCCCCCTCGCAGCGGCCATCGCGGCGACAGCGCGGCCCTCCGCCGCGTTCGCGCCCTCGGCTCCCCCGCCGTCGCCCTCGATCGTTGAAGAGGCGCCGGCCGGGACCGAGGTCGATGTCGTGATGGCCACGATGGGCCGCCGGAACATGATGGTGGAGGTGCTGGGAGACCTCGCGGGCCAGACGGTGCCGCCCCGTCGTGTCGTCGTGGTCGAGCAGGTCCTCCCAGGGAAGGCCGACCCCGGGCCGCTCGAACTCGAGGACCTGCCGTACGAACTCGTGTACCGCCGTCGCTCGTCGCCGGGCGCGTGCAACGCTCGCAACGTGGGGCTCGCAGCCTGCCGCTCTCCCTGGATCATGCTGGTCGACGACGACATGCGCTTCGTGCCGACCTACATCGAGGCGATGCTCGAGGTCGCCGAACGTCTCCGCGTGGACGGCGTCGTCGCCGGCGCGGCCATCGTGGACGTCGACGGCGATCCTTACGACGTCCCCGCGGCCGAGCACGGCACGTGGCCCCGGATGTGGCCCAACTTCGGCGCCGGGGCCGCCCTGGCCGCGCGTCGACTCTTCGACGAGGTGGGAGGGTTCGACCGGCGGCTAGAGGGCGGGTTCGGCGAGGACTACGAATGGGGTGTTCGAGCCCGACTGGCCGGCGCGATGGTGGTGCATGCGCCCGGCGTCCGGGTGGCCCATCGCCACGCCCCGACGGGAGGATTCCGGTCCACCTA
>CAZVVS010000447.1:0-4294 GCA_964630585.1 uncultured Gordonia sp. | reverse complement strand
GACCAACGACAACCTGGAGTACTACCAGGACGCGTACGAGATCGGCTACGAGAAGGTCATCGACACGTACGCGGCCGCCACCCAGCACGTCGACCAGGGTCTGAGTCTGACGCTGTTCTTCAAGGACACCGCCACAACTCGCGACGTCAACAAGGCCCAGATCTACGCCTGGCGCAAGGGCATCAAGACGCTGTACTACATCCGCTTGCGGCAGATGGCGCTCGAGGGGACACAAGTGGAGGATTGCGTCAGCTGCACGCTGTGACCTGCGGAAACGCTTGACGGTGGCCCTGATCTCTTGGATCGGGGCCACCGTCGTTCAGATTGCCTTCGACGCGTTACTGTGTTGTCCGACCGGCTGTGTAGAAAGGGGCATGGCGGGAAGTCGGGAAGACGAGGGCGGAGTTGTCTACGGAATCAGACTCCGCGATTCATATGACTACAGGTATGTCGGCCAGACGTCGTTGTCGGCCGCTATTCGGCTGAGGAAGCACTTCCAGGTTGCTGCTTCGGGGAAATGGCGCACAGTCGGCGGGAAATGCCGCACGGTCGCGGGGCAGGGGAGTGCTAGCGTCATCGGATGCTGAATGTGAAGTCGAATCGTGAAAGGGGCCCTGCGCCTCATAGCCGCTGATGGGCGGGATGCGCGTCCGCACGCCGGACGAGATCCGCCAAACCCGTCGTCGTCGAAGCCACTCGTGTTGGGGCCATCTCATCGTCGCGCCGCTCTGGGCGCAGCACGGCGCGAATCTCGGAACACTCCTGCGGACCTGCGACGCAGTTGGCGCGTGCATGGCAGTCCCGCCGCACGACTGGGTGTCCGACGCACTGCGCCGCGGCAACACAGTCCCCGGGCGATCGTGCATCCACCGCACCGGCAACCCCGTCCGCTGGATCGAGAACGAGCAGCTCAAGGGCAGCCGGATTGTCGGCGTCGAACTCGTCGAGGGTGCGACGCGACTTGCTGATCTTCCCGCCGCCCGCGGGCGGACCGTCGTCGTCCTCGGTCACGAGCGCCGCGGCATCGCGCCCGACGTGCTCGACCTGCTCGACGAGGCCGTCGAAATCCCGATGGTCGGGCGCGGCGCCAGCCTCAACGTCGCGGTCGCCGGCTCACTTGTCCTGTATCGGCTGGCCGGCCTTCTGTAGGCCCCGTTCCCACGGCCGAGGGCCGACGGTCAGTCGTCGGGGCGCAGCACGTCGCGCAGGAGCGGCTCCACGTCGTCGAGAGCGGCCAGCATGACGTCGATCCGGGTGATCGGGTCGGGGGCACTGAGGATCCGGTATCGGTCCAGCTCGGGCAGCGGCAGGGCGGTGGTCTTCCCGAACGTGTACTCGCCGGGCTCGGCGTCGGCGGGCGGTCCGATGATGCCCGAGTGTGGCCGGCCGTCGCGGCGGGCCGCCTCGGCGAACCATTCCTCCACCGGCTCGAACCGCTCGGCGAAGCGGACTAGCGCGCGGTCCCACTGCTCGGCTGTGCCCGCTGGGCCGTCGGGCCACAACTCGACCTCGGCCAGCGGATACGGGTCGTCGGGGAGCCAGCGCGTGACGCGGAACCGATCGGCCCCGGTGCAAGCGAGTTGGAACCGGCCGTCGGGCAGCTCTCGGTGGGCGAGGACCTGCGCCACGGTGCCCACATCGCTGCGCTCGTCGTCGCCGCCGACCTCGCTGCCGCGCGTGATGAGCACGACGCCGAAGCGTCGCCCGTCGTCGAGGATGTCGGCGACCAGCGCCCGGTAGCGCGGTTCGAAGATGTTCAACTGCAGCGGCTCGCCGGGAAGCAAGACGTGTTCGAGCGGGAACATCGGGAGCGTGGTCATAGGTCCAGCATGCCTGTCAGACGTGTGGAATAGCATCGTTGGATGATGACCAGCTTCGACGTTCCGGTAGCCTTGATCAATGAGGTCAGGCGACTCGCCAACGCGCAGAACAGGACTATCTCAGCTTTGGTGGTCGAAGGTCTGGACGCGGTCGTCGATCGATACCGGCGACAGCAACCGGTGTACCGACTTCCCGATGTATCGGTCGACGGTGATGGCGTCGCACCGGAGTTGAGCGGCGTGGCTTGGCACGAGATGTGCGCCGCGGTGTATGGCTCACGGGGGTAGTGGCTCTGCCCGGTGGGACTCTGCCGTGACACGCCGGGCCCGACACGCCGGAAACTCCCGAGACACACCATCTTGTGGTGGCGTCTGCGATGAGCCGCCACGGGTAGTGTTGTCCTCACCCCCCGAAACGGGATCCCAACCTTCTTCGCGAGTAACCGAGGTGTCATGTCTGCGACCGCCCACAGCCCTGCCGATGGCGCACCGATCAAGCTGGTCAGTCGGGTCAGTGCCATCAACTGGAACCGCGTCCCCGACGAGAAGGATGCCGAGGTCTGGGACCGTCTGACCGGGAATTTCTGGCTGCCGGAGAAGGTGCCGGTGTCCAACGACATCCCGTCGTGGAACACCCTCACCGAGTACGAGAAGCAGCTCACGATGCGGGTCTTCACCGGCCTGACGCTGCTCGACACCATCCAGGGCACCGTCGGCGCCGTGTCGCTCATCCCCGACGCGACGACGCCGCACGAGGAGGCCGTCCTCACCAACATCGCGTTCATGGAGTCCGTGCACGCCAAGAGCTACAGCTCGATCTTCTCGACGCTGTGCTCGACCAAGGAGATCGACGAGGCGTTCCGCTGGTCGGAGGAGAACGACAACCTCCAGCGCAAGGCCAACATCGTCATGGACTACTACCGCGGCGACGACCCGCTCAAGCGCAAAGTCGCCTCGACGCTGCTCGAGTCCTTCCTCTTCTACTCCGGCTTCTACCTGCCGATGTACTGGAGCAGCCGCGCCAAGCTCACCAACACCGCCGACCTGATCCGCCTGATCATCCGCGACGAGGCCGTGCACGGCTACTACATCGGCTACAAGTACCAGCGCGGCTTGGAAACCCAGAGCCCCGAGCGCCGCCAGGAGCTCAAGGACTACACCTTCGAGTTGCTCTTCGACCTCTACGACAACGAGTCCGACTACACCGAGGCGCTCTACGACGAGGTCGGGCTGACTGAGGACGTCAAGAAGTTCCTGCGCTACAACGCCAACAAAGCGCTGATGAACCTCGGCTACGAGGCGATGTTCCCGAAGGATGAGACCGACGTGAACCCGGCGATCCTCTCCGCGCTCTCGCCGAACGCCGACGAGAACCATGACTTCTTCTCCGGCTCGGGCAGCAGCTACGTGATCGGCAAGGCGGTCAACACCGAAGACGAGGACTGGGACTTCTTACCGAGAGAACCGCCGCATCTTCTAGCATGTAGATGCTAGAATCATCGAATGAAGACGATCACGATGACGGAGTTCAACCAGCGGGTGTCCGCAGTGACTCGCGAGGTGATCGAGACGGGTGAGGCCATCGTCGTCACCAACCGGGGTCGGCCGGTGCTTCGGCTCGTTCCGGAGGGTGTCGGCGCGCGCAGCCGGCTGGAAGAGCTCATTGAGGCGGGTCTCGCGACTCCGCCGAGGCGGCGTCCGACGCGGTGGGCAGGGCGGCAGAAGGTTGAACTGTCGCGGCCCATCGACGAACTCCTGCAGGAAGTTCGAGCGGACACCGACGTATGAGTGAGGCCCGGTCCAAGTGGTATCTCGACTCATCGGTGGCGCTGTACATCCTGCTGTCGCAAGATGAGGCCGCGTCGGTGTGGTTCGACGAGCGAGTCGAAGTCGGAGACCTCGTCGTCTCCTCCCAACTACTCGTGCTCGAGGTGGTTCGTGCGCTACGACGTGAGTCTCTCGACCTCAGTCGAGCTGAGGAGTTCACGGAGGGACTCACGCTGCTCAGCGTCGACGATGCGTTGATCTTCGAGGCGGCCGCCATCCGTCCCCACCTCAAGTCCATCGACGCGCTGCACATGGCCAGCGCGCAGCGACTGGGTGCCGGATCGGTCACCGTGGTCACGCATGATGCATCGATGGCGCGCGTCGCCGATCTGCTGGGATTCGACGTCCACGATCCGATTCAGTAGACACTCACCAGCCGATTCCGATCAGACCTCGCCGAGCATCTGCGCCCCGCAATTGCGGACGCGTATGTTGAGGGCCGTCAACACTGGGAACGGAGACTTCTAGATGAGCGCACCAGGAGTTGCTTCGCTGAGCAAACTCGGCGAGGTCGACGGTAGGGCCCGGCGCAAAGTACTGCCGCGCCGGTCGCTGGGGGACCGTTCGAATGGGACCTGAAGCGCTACCTGGCCAGCATCGTCGTCCTCGCGCGCGAGAACGGCCTGCGCAACCGCGCCACACGGGAG
>CAZVVS010000446.1:0-4297 GCA_964630585.1 uncultured Gordonia sp. | reverse complement strand
GATCGCATTCTCCTGGTGCGTTCACGGTCTCCACCAGACCCAGGACGGTTCAGGGAGTACCGCCCCGGCCATACGCTGGGCACGGTCGCTGTGACGGGCGCGGGCGGCTGACGACGCGGTGCCGACGGTCGTTTGGTCAGATCCGCCATCGTGTCACCACTGCACCTGCGGCGCTTGCGGCGGTGGCACGAGCCGCAGGTTGGCCATCGGCGGGTCGAGGACCGCGATCGGCCGTCCGCCGCGTCGGCCGCCGTCATGGACGAACAACCGCACGTACCCGCTCACACCGGTCAAGTCGGCCACCCACTCGGTCTGATGCTCTCCGGGGAGCAGTTCCCCGGTGATCTGGCAGTGCGGCACCAACTGACCACTATCGGTGTAGAAGCGCATGGTGCGGCCATCGGTCGCATCCAGCGGCAGACGGTCGGGGCGGTGGACCAGGACCAGCGGCGGCAAGTCCAATACCGCCGACTCGCTGTGCAACAGCAGGCGGACGACGTGCTGCCCGGGCGCGGCTTCCAGCGGCTCGAGCTTGTACGCGAGACGTGCCAGCCCCGGATACTGCAGGCCCACCGGCTCGCCGACGATCTCGCGGCCACCCGAATACGACACGGCGACGAGCACCACCTGGCAACCCTTGAGGGTCAGCGGCCGCGCCAGGATCAGAGCACCGTCACGCTCGTATTGCTCGGCACTCACCTCGCCGAACGGTCGGCCGTGGCACAGCTGCTCGGGCGGGACGCCGGGCTGCCCGATGTAGGCGCGTACCGCGGCCGCACCGCGGGGCCAGCCGAACGTGATCATCTCGCAGTGGAAGCGCTCCACGATGCGCGGATCGACGACCGACGGCAACGGCCGCGCGAGCACCTGAGTCTTCCCGATCCGCGCCTTCCCCGAAGCCACGGTGACCGGCGTCAGATAAGCCCGGTCCCAGCCGCTGGGCCACGGTACGCCGAGCATCTGCGACCGCGTCGGATCAGCTCCCGCCTTCACCGGATGGCGCACACGGGTGGCTTCGTTGAAGCCCTGCGGCGAGAGTGCGTCGATCTCGATGTCGGCGCGCTCCAGCCCGGCAGGCGGCTGCTGCTGAAAGCGATAGACGCGCACCTCCTGCCCACTCTCCGGAGTCGTCCACGTCAGGTCGAACTGCGAGTTGTTGTCACTGATGGCAACGGCGAGATCGGCGATCGACGTGAGCTTGGCCGAGACCAGGATCTCCTGCTGCGCGGGACGCGAGAGCCGCAACTGGTTCCCGACCGGCACCTCGGCCTGCGCGCGGTAGAGGTAGCGGCGGCCGCGCGGCACGTCGGCGTCGACGAACCCGGTCAGATTGAGATCGGGAATGCTGATCTGGTAGCGCGGATCGGTCGTGATCGGTCCGCCCTCGTCGAGCGGAATGCGGAACACCCGGACCGCGCGGGTACCGGTGAACACCGACCATTCACCCACGACCCGGCCCTCGTCCTCGGTGAGCCGCATGTCCTCGACCGGGCTGATCTCCTCGCCCACCGCCCACTTGACCGGTTGCGCCGCCCGGGCCTGCGCCTCGTCGGTGCCGGCGTGCGCCCACACCTGGTAGTGACGCACCGCGGTGGTCAGGAACCGGGTGTCCTCGGTCGACGTGCCGACGGTGACCGCCACCTGTTCGCCGACCTCGGGCTTGTAGGGCTGCTCACCGTCACCTGACACGACCCGATAGATGACCACCGGGACACCGGGGACCGGGTCCCAGCTCAACCGGACGCCGTCGGGTGTGGTGGCGATACTGATCTGCCCGGGCACGACCTCGGTCTTGGCGTAGCCGAACTCGGGGAAGTCGGCGTGGGTCAACGGCAGCAGGTCGGGGTCGGCGGCGGCGCGCGCTACCGCGGGAGCCGGATCGATATGCGGCCCGGCGTAGGCGGGCGGGGGCGGCGGGCCAGACGGTGTTGGAGGGCCGGCCGGTGTCGGCGGGCCGACCGGTGCCGGAGGCGCCGACTGACCGCCGGTGAACCGTGCGAACAACGCGGCCAACTCATCGACGAGGGCGCCGGCACCGGGGAGTTTCTTGCGCAACTGCTCAGCGGATACCGGCGCGCGCTTGGCCAGGTTGCGCAGGGTGAGGTCTTTGATCGTCTCTGCTCCCGGGGCACCCTCGGCGATCTTGGCGCCCCGCCATGCGATCAACGCGGTGGTCAGGTCCTCGACCGGATCGGTCGGCACCGGTGGCGGTGCCGGCGCGGGGGGCACGACAGGAGTCGGCGACGGCTGCGCGACCGCGTGCGGAGGCTGTGCGACCGCGTGCGGAGGCTGTGCGACCGCGTGCGGTTCTGGCGGGGGCCCGACCGGCGTGAGCGAACCGGGGACGTGCGCGACGGCGATCACCGGCAGCACGCCCAGGCCCACCTGGTTCAGCAGATGGTCGATCACCGGACCCCAGTACCGCGCCTCCGGCGATGCCGAGATGTCCTCGCGCCACGTTTGGGGCCGGCGGGCGATCGCGTCGAGCTCGCGGTCCGGTGGCACCGCCTTGCCCTCGGCGGCCGTGGCCGCGGCCCACTGGTTCAGGGCGGTCGAGTAGTCCTGCACGGAGACCATGTGTCAGCGCCCCATCTCCGGTGGTCGGAACGGGTCCGGCGCCAGTGTCTGGCTGGCGGGATCGATCGGCATCGGGGGTGTGACAGGCGAGCGCGGCGGCTCCCACGACGATGCGACCGGCGCGACGGGCGCACCCTCGGTGCGCAGGTAGTCCAGCGTGATCGCCTCCGACAGCTGGGTGGCGACGCAAACCATCCCCAACCCGGCGCGCACGCGGTGGCGCACGTCGACACGAACTCCCGCACCCCCGTGCGTGACGGCGATATCGGTGAGCAGGGCATGGTCGAACGAGCCCCCCGGCGCTGCGTCGCGGTCGATCCCAGCGAGGAACTCCCCACGCGGCAGCGTCGGGCCGCCGGCGACGGCGACGGTGCTGACCAGCCGCGGAACCAAATCTCCCAGCGGGCCGTCGAGGGACTGCAGGGCACGGCCCCACACCATGTCGGCACCGGTGGAGCCGAGCACGCCGCGGAACAGGTCGGTGGACCACCGATCCAGTGCGGTGCCGGTGTCCTTGCCGTGATCGAGCCAAACCGGCGACGCCTCGGCACCCGCCTCGCGCGAACCCAGCCGCGGCGGGATGGAGGACAGGATCAAGTGGTCCCACGACGGCGTGAGCCAACCTGGCCGGAACAGGTCCAGTCGCAGGTAGCTCACCGACTCGTCGACATCGGGGTGGCTTGGCCGGGCCGAGCCCAGCCCCGTCGACATCGGCATCCCCCACATCATCGGCAGCGTGGCCGCGGACCCCTCGCTCGGCTTACCCAGAGGCGCCTCGAGATAGGCGCCGAGGGCCCGGTTCCAGGAGAGGAATTGGCCGTACGCCTGGGAGAGCCGACGGACGTCGCGCAGCGCGGCGCGCAGGTTCTGCCGGTCCACCTCGAGCCGGTCGATCGCGGCGCGGCGCTGATGCAGCAGCGCGAAGATCGTCCGCTGCGACTGGATGAACCCCCACAGGCAGGCCCCGACGCTGATGACCAGCAACGAAACGATGACGATCAACGAGATCCACCAGGCCAGGTCGTGGCGGACGGTGAGGTAGATGAACAGGGCTGTGACCAGCAACATCGACAGGACCGTGGCCTGAACCGCTCGGCCCAGGGACTTGTTGCGCTGATCGGGTTCGGGCGGCGGCGCGACAGCGGTGTTGACCTGGTGGAGCAGTGCCAGGACCTCGTTGTAGGCGCCGTAGAACGCATCACCAAGGCGCTGGCCGGCGGCCACCCCGAAGCTTCGTCCGGAGTTGCGTCGCCATGTGTTGAGCTCGGTCAATGTGGACCGTGCGCCGACGCCGTGGTCGGAGCTGGACTCCAGCTCGTTGAGACGGTTGGACAGGTCATTGATGCCGAGCACGTCGGTGGCGTCGACGCTGTCCACCTCGACCGCGGCCGACACCGGTCCCGGTATGGAGCGGAACGCGGCCGACGGGCCGGGCACCACCTCGTCGGCGTGCTTGACGATCGCTCGCGCCGAACCGACCTGGATGGGCGGGAGGTCGCGGCTGCGCGTCCCTGCGTCAGCCAGGGTCAACGCGGCGCGGGCGTAGTCCTGCCACACCGGCGACAGGTCCGAATCGGCGTCGGCCAGCTGCCCCGACGGATCGAACAGCGCCCCCGACAGAGCACTCGAGGCGGCACCGATCTCGGCCCATCCGGCCGGCCGGCCGGAACTGGTACGGCCGTTTACCTCGACCTGGTAGGCGGCGGGCTGCCCCTGGAAG
>CAZVVS010000445.1:0-4317 GCA_964630585.1 uncultured Gordonia sp. | reverse complement strand
AGGTCTTCCTTCACTTCGTCGACATGGACGGGGAGCACGGGAGCGAGCTGTTCGACGGCCGCGAGGGGATCGGAATGCCCTCGATTCGCCTGGAGCGTGTGGCCGGCAGCCATCCTCCGGTCGGGCCGTGAGCGAGAATCGGTGACCTCCAGCCACGGAATCCCGCCCGCAGATCCCATCGTTGGTCTCACCAAAGGACTTGAGATCGAAGAGCTCGAGGACTTCGATCTCGATCACTGCCCCCGGCTGGATCCCGATCTGCTGTTCATCGAGGGCGAGGGAGTGTGCCGCACCTGGGGAGGTTCACGAGGCACCGTCGCAACCCTCGATGCCTTCGAAGCAACGTTGGCAAGGTTCTGCGACGGCACCCTGACTGGTCACGAGCTGGCCGCCGACACTGCTGCGGCCCTCGATGTCGATCAAGCAGAAGCGGCACGAATCGTCTCGGCGGTCCTGCGACGACTCGATCGCCTCGGGTTCCTCGTGTCTACCTCTGTGGACGTCGCACCCCAATCCCTGCCACCTGAGAGCGTGGGCCAGGATTTGCCGAGCTTCGACGAAGAGGGCTCGGCCCGTGTTCGTGCCCGCCGAATGGGCGTGTTCGCGGGTCAAGAGCTTTACGATCTCGTTCTGCCGACAACTTCTTGTGCTGGTGCCCGAGTACTCATGAGCGAGGCGTTGGAAACAATCGCAGTACAGGCGGCGACCGGGCCGGTGCTCATCCGCACGAACCTCCGACATGTACTGGACGCGGTCTCTGATCACTGCGCGACTCTTGAGGCAGCTCCGTACCCGGTCGCTCTGCACGCCATCGCCGGGGGGCCCTCGACCGGCCTACGGCAATTCTCGCTCCTCGCCGATTGTCTGGGCCGGACCCTTGCGCGCTGTTGGACCATGTCCGAGCTCACGGACGCTGTCGCGCAGTACGTGGGCTTCGACCGTACGGTCGGGCAAGGTACGGCGAGCGTGGTCCGAGTTCGGATGCTGACGCGTGGGCCCCGGACGGTGGGCATTGCCGAAAGGCTCTTCCGGGCCTCGCCGGGCACGGAACTGGCTCTCCGCCGGGCCGGCTGGACGGTGGGCGCGATCCCTACCTCGGTGCTCGACCTCGACTGCCCGGCGTTCACCGTGCCTCGTTGGCGGGACGAAACGGAAGGAGGCCGGCTCCGTCCATCGGTCATCCTCACGTCAGGGGGCGCCCACCCGGGAGCGAAGGATTCGGCGGGGGACGAGGTCATCCGGTGGCTGGCCGAACGGACCGTGCCATCGAGCGCGGATTCACGACGTGCCGCGTACGAGGCGCTCGAGGAACTCACCAAGGACTGTGTCCTGCGACCTGTTACCCGTGATCGACACGCCATCCTGGCTGCACTGGCCGACCTCTACTGAGTTCGGCATGCCATGGGACTCGTGATCTACGCCGGGCAGATGGCGCCGGGATCATCACTCGCGCCCGGATTCCTGGCACCGGGTCCAGATGCACCAGCTCCTTTCGACCTCGCCTGGAGGGAGTTCGAGGCCCTCGGCGAACGCGCCCGAGCGCGGTTGAAGCACCAGCTCGACCTCGATCCGTCGATGCTCATCGACGGTAATCCGCCCAGGTTGTCCGAGATCAATGACGGCCCCGTCTTGAGCCTCACCGCTGCCGAGTTCGCGACCCCTCGCTCCGATCGAAGGATGAGAGCGCTGGACGCAACCTTGTTGTCCGGTGAGTTCACAAAGGACTGTGAGTCGCTCGACGAACCGACCGTGCTGAATGCGCTGCACGAGGGATGGACACTGCGGCTCGCGAACGAGGATCAACGTCAACCCGCGCTTTGCCGATTGGCGGCGACGATCGAGACCGCGTTCGGGCATCCGTGCCACACGGAGGTTTCGCTGAGCTATGCAATGGGACGAGCCGCGCGGCCTCGCCAGGGACCAGCAACGCGTCTTTGCTTCGTCGTCGACGGCGCGTGCCACGCCGTCCTCGGACGAGTTGACCCGCGAGACTCGACCTCGACCCGCATCGAGATCATGGGTGCCGCCGATGTGTTGGCGGGGCAATGCCTCATGGTTCCGGTCGGCTGGGAGGCGCTCCCCCTCGTGACTCGCAGTCCGACCTGTTGGGTCGACGTCCGCATCGATCAAGGCTGTGGGGGTCTCGGCGGATGTCTCGTACCACCCAGGTCAGGCAGTCGGGGGTACCACGGCCCAGCCGGGGGGACGCTCTCGTCTCCGCTTACAGCGTGGGCATCCTGCGTCAGCGGCGGTCTTGCCTACCGGGCGCTCGGGCCTGACCGCTGGGCGATCGTCGCGGGGGCACGTACAATCATCGCCGATGACACCCATGCGGCTGGCGTCGTGCGCTTGATCGTCGGCGACCGCACCGAAGCAGCTGTCTTGGCCCAAGATGGTCTCCTTGACAGCGAAGAGGTCGAGGAGACAGTGCGTCTCCTCGCCGACGCTGGGCTCATCGAGCCTTCGGGAGGGTCGTGACCGAACAGTGGACCCTCGCGGGCGGCCCCATCGCCGACCTCGCGCTGCTGGCGAACTCGCACTACCTCGACATTGCCGTCAACAGTGTGTTCACCGTCGATGAATGCGAGAGGATCGTGTCCCTGCTCGAGCCGGCATCGTGGCGATACGCAGAGGTGCAGTCGTACACCTCCGATCCCCACGAGGGCCTGGTCGATCCCAACACAAGGAGCGTGCGCCAACAACCGGTCCCTGTGGACGGCACCGGCTGGATCTACCGCCGACTCTCCGAGCACCTCTCCGCGATCAACTCTGAGGTCTTCCGATTCGACCTCGCACCCCTTGCTGTCCACGACTCCCCGAACGTTCTCTGGTATGAGGCCAGCGAGAACGACCACTTTCGCCCACATCACGACGCCGGTCAGCGCTTCAGCACTCGCAAGCTCAGCTATAGCGTGCAGCTCTCGGACCCCGCCACCTACGTCGGCGGGGATCTCGTCTTCTTCCCGGAGGGCAACCTGGCCTCCCCCGATCAGGGGGCGGTCACCGTGTTCCCCTCCTTCCTCCACCACTCGGTCACCCCTGTCATGTCCGGCAACAGGCACGCAATCGTCGGGTGGCTGCACGGTCCGACCTTCCGATGACAGACTCCCCCGCCTCGTTTCCCGCACTCGTCGCGATCGACGGGCCTGGCAACCAGCACGTCAGTGGCGTCGCTTCGGGCATGCTCCTCAGTCTTGAGGCCGTCGAGCAGATCCTGATGGCTAGCGCCCTCGAGTCCGAGGCGACGCACGAACCCCACGTCACTGAGGCCCGGCTCGATGCGAGCTCCGCTCAAGTGCTCCTGCCGCCTCTGATCACGGCAACAAGGGCGGCAAACGACGGATATTTTCGGTTCACGCTTCACGGCTTCCGAGATCACGACCCCCCGGTTGTCGTGGTCCTCGGATCCGACCGGCCGGCCGCTGTTGATCTCCACGCCGAACGTTCGACCCGCAAGCTCACCGCGGTCCTGGCACTGAGCGGTGCGGCGCAAGTGCGGTTCCCTCATCGCGCAGAGGATCAGTCTGTCGACATCGGGGGCCTCGTCATGTTCCCCTCCTTTGTCCCATACCAGCTCTCAGCAGGTGTCTGGGTAATCGCACGTGTACTGGGACCATCGTTTCGATGAGCCAACCTGACGGTCCTCGAGCCGCACCCTCACTCATCACTCAGCCCTCAAGAGAGCATGGGAACGATGACCGAGTACCCGAGATCTACCCATTCGTGAGCCTGCCGCGGAGGGTGTCCGGTCGGAGGCTGACGCCATCAGCACCTCCGATAGGGATACAGAAGCCAACCTTCCGATCGAGCCCTACCAGGGTGTTCACGGACGGGCGCGCGTTGAGGCATCAGTGGCTGAGCTTGATCCCGGCAGGTCACCGTTGAGCCTTGTGCACCACTGTGGGTTGATCCTCGGCGTTGCCGAGGACTCATCGACTCAGACCACGGAGCGCCTCACCCTGATCCGTCAAAGGGTCGAGATCTCCGAGCAGGGGACGGAGCTCGGCGCCTGGCTGGTCAAGGCGCTCACCTTGACCGAGTTCGAAGCGGCTGAGATCGTGGCTCGCGAAGTCGAGGCCGGCTCGTGCTCGAGCGAGATCATTGACATCGAACCCTTCAGCGCCACTATCCGACGTGGCGACCAGGCCGACCAGATCGAACTCGTGCTGAGCCATTCCCAAGGCTCGCATCCAAGCGACGGCTATGAGGCAGCCCGGTGGTTCCTCGGAACCCTCACCGCATCCTGGCTCGACGCAAGCAGCGACCGGCCCCATCTTCACGCCGCGGCACTTGCCGACAAGTCAGACCGGGCGGTGC
>CAZVVS010000444.1:0-4349 GCA_964630585.1 uncultured Gordonia sp. | reverse complement strand
ACCCACGATCAAGTACAGCGGGTACATCTCGGGCGTCATTGAGCCATTGCGGCCCTGGCCAAAAATCGTCGAGAACACGATGGCCATGACAATCATCATCAGCAGCGGATTGAGCACCGACCATGCGACGCAGCATCGCATACAACAAGGCCCTTCTCCTGCAAGCGGGTGATCTACTGGCGCAGCTTTCCGACCACGAGCTTCGTGCCGGGCGCACGCTGCTCTTCGGCGGGACGATCGGTCAGCACGTGCGGCACATCCTCGAATACTACCAGCAATTGTTGAAGGAGCAGGGCACGGGCCGCATCAATTATGACCGGCGCGTTCGGGATCATGGGATCGAACAGCACACGGGCCTGGCGCGCACGGCGCTGCTGGACTGCCTCGAGCGACTGGATGCGCTCACCGCGGACCGTGCGTTGATCCTGGAGTCCGAACTTCCCTCCGAGGAGCGCACCATCCGCCAGGATACCAGTCTGGTCCGCGAGCTCACCTACGTGGCGGACCATTGCGTGCACCACCTCGCCATGGTCCGCATCGTGGTGGAACAGGAGTTGCCGGCCCTGGACTTTCCCGAGGAACTCGGTGTGGCCGCCGCTACGCGCAACCACCGCGCGCGCTGATGTGCACGCTGACCTACCTGCCGTCCGATGGCGGTTTCGCCATGGTTTCCAGCCGGGACGAGATGCGTGCGCGCGGGCCCATGGAACCACCCGTTCATGATCGCGACCGGGGTGCCTTGTATCCGGTGGACGTCCGAAGCGGCGGCACCTGGTTGCTTACGGCCACTTCCGGCTTCACGGTGAACCTGCTCAACGGCGGCTATGAGCGTCACGCCCCGGGCGGGCCCTATCGCCACAGTCGCGGGCTGGTGCCCTTGTTGTTCGCCGAGGCCGGTGGCATCGACGCTTTTCTTTCGACGTTCGACCCGCGAGGGATCGAACCGTTCACCTTGGTGGTCGTCACCCATGCCCGCCGCAGCATCACGGAGCTGGTGTGGACCGGCGAGCGCATGGATCGGAATGAACGGGACCCGGAACTACCGCGCATCTGGTCATCCAGCACCTTGTACGATGCGACCACCCGGGACATGCGCGCCGGCTGGTTCCACGAGGTGACCAGGGTAGAGGCACAACGTTCGCCCATCGAGGTGCTCTTCGACTTCCACCGTGACGGAGGTCGTGGCCTCGCTCCGCAGGATCGAACGATCCACATGAGCCGGCCGCACGGCCCGGAGACCGTGGCGCTTGTCGGTGTGGTGCATGACCGCACCGAATGGACCCTGCGGTACCACGACCTGGTCCGTGCGGAACACCGCATCATCCGCTTGATCGGCTCATGAAGCGCCTGCGCGACCGATTCAACCACGAATACTGGCCGTGGTACCTGATCTACCTGCCTGTATATCCGCTCTACCTGTTCGAGGCGCTGCGCGCGCGGCGGGCGGCGTTCTTCACGAACGTGAACCCCGGCATCGACATGGGCGGGTTCTTCGGGGAGCGGAAATCCGACATCTATGCCTTGCTGCCGGAGAACGCATTCCCGCCGACGGTGAAGGTCGCCGTCGGAACCACGGCTCACGTGGCGCTGGAGCAGGTGATGGGCAAGCGCATCCGCTTCCCGCTGATCGTGAAGCCCGACGTGGGCGAACGTGGCAGAGGTGTGATGCGCGTGGGCGATGCAGCAGCGTTGATGCAGGTGCTCGCCTCGGCGAAGGAGGATCTGCTGGTCCAGCAGTTGGCGAAGGGTGAATGTGAGTTCGGATTGATGTTCGCACGCGATCCCCGTTCAGGTCGTACGCAACTGCTCTCGATCACCGGTAAGCGCTTTCTGCAGGTGACGGGGAACGGTCGGGATCCTATTCCCACCCTGCTGGCACGCGACCATCGGGGGGCGCGGCAGTTGGGCCGCTTGCGTTCCGAAGGTGCGCTCGGGTCCGACAGGATCCTCGAAGCAGGAGAGGTCTTCCGCGTGGAACCGATCGGCAATCACTGCCGCGGCACGACCTTCCTGGATGCGGGTCACCTGCGCACCGCGGACCTGGAGCGTGCGGTCGACAAGCTCATCGCGGCATCGGCCGGCGTTTACTATGGCCGCATGGATGTGCGTGCGGAGAGCGAGGAAGCGTTGCGGATGGGCGGCTTCGAGGTGATCGAGCTGAACGGCGTGAGCAGTGAACCCGGGCACATCTACGATCCCGGGTATTCCATCTGGCGCTGCTGGCGCGAGCTCATCCGTCATGTGGTGCACATGGCGCGCATCTCCCGAGAGTTGTGGGAAATGGGCGTGCAGCCTGTGCCCTTGCGCAGCGTGCTGCACCGTTGCGCAGCGCATTTCGGATGGCGGATACCCGCACTGTTCACACGGTCGACTTCCACAATGCGAGCCCCCCGCTCACCAGCAGCAGCGCTCCCACCGCACGGAACAAGAGCCTGAGACGCGCGGGCCGCAGGCGCTCCACCGCGCGTTGGCCCAGCTTCACCAGCTGAAAGAGCAGGAGGATGGCCCCGGTGAACGCGCCCAGCCCGAACGCGATCATGCCGAAGACGCCCTGGCCCTTGATGCCGTAAGCATGCAAGGCGAGCACGATCCCGCACCAGAACAGCACCAATTGTGGATTCGCGAGGCCCAGGACCAGGCCACGCCGTACGCCGGTCGCCTTCACCTCCATCCGTTCCGGATCGAACTTCGGTTTGAAGATGAAGGTGAAGTAGAGGCCCATGCCGACCAGCACGATGCCCACCGCCATTCCGATGCGATCCTGCCCGATGCCCAGCTTTTCCAACAGCGCGTTCGCGAAGAGGTAGGCGACACTGGCGTACAAGACCTCCGGTATCGATCCGCCGATGGCCATGCGCCGACCCGCAGCAGGTCCGCGTTGAACGGTGTGCGCCAGTACGGCCGTGTTCACCAGTCCGGCCTGCAAGGAGCCGATGAAGCTCGCCACGGCGGCGAAGATGAACAGGAACAGCGGCCCCATGGCAGGCAAAGTAGAACGCGATGTTCAAGCGGCCAGAAGGAAATCCTCGCCCTCGACAAGTCCGCGCCCCGACAGGAAGGATGCGATGCGGGCGCCGGTGCCGCGTTGGCTGATGAACGAAACGATGAAGGCTTCACCCGCAGGCGGCAGCCGGTCGTGCGGTACCCAGTGGTAGCCCGGCACCTTGCGCGGCCGCACATCGGTGAACGCATCCACGCGCATGCCCTGCGCCTCCAGCAACCGTGCGCGTTCGCGGCACATGGTGCTGGTGCCGGCGATGATCACGGGGCGCCGATCGGCGTATTTGCGCAGGTACCACTTGGCCAACCAGATCGCCTTGGTGGTGAAGAAGGCCGCTTTCCCGTAGTTCGGGTGCGTGCGGCTCAGGCGGTCGGGACGGTCGCACCAGGTGAGCAACGCATCGGGCAGCTTCGCGAAGCGCACCCCATGGTGCATCCAGCGCAACCACATCTCGTGGTCTTCCGGCACAGGCCCGGTGTCGTACCCCCCGAAGCGGTCGATCAATTCCCGTCGGAACAACACCGTCGGGTGGGCCACGGCGGCGTCCACGAAACGCTTCAGGTAGTGGTCGCGCGGAGAGAGGATCGCGTTCTGCCAGTCCACGAACCAACGCATGCCGCTGTTCTTCGGCACCGTGCTGGTGAAGACGGTGCGCGTACCGAGCACGCCGATCTCCGGGTGCTCATGCAGGTAAGCCATCTGTCGTGCCAGGCGCTCGGGGTGGGCGGTGTCGTCGGCATCCATGCGCGCGATCAGCGGCGCGGTGGCATGGCGCAGGCCGGTGTTCAAGGCGTGCGCGATGCCGATGACCGGCTCGTGGATCAGTCGAATGCGGGGGTCGCGATCAGCCCATGTGCGTGCGACCTCGGGGCTGTCGTCACTGCTCGCGTTGTCGATCAGGAGCAGCTCGTGATCGGTGAAGGTCTGTGCAGCGATGCTCGCAAGGGCGGCATCGAGCGTGAGCGCCGCATTGTGGAAGGGGAGGAGGATCTGGACCCGCACGGCTGATCACGCCAATGTCCGCTGGATCACCTCGGCCTTCTTCGCCCCCACCTCCTGCGCGAGCTCCCCGATGGGCGCCTCCTTCACGCCCTTGAGGCTGCCGAAGCGTTTCAGCAATCGGTTCGCGGTCTCGGGACCGATGCCCGGTATGTCCTCCAGGGCGGTGCGCACCACGCGCTTGTTGCGCCGACCGCGGTGGTGAGTGATGCCGAAGCGGTGCGCCTCGTTGCGCATGTGCTGGATCACCTTCAGCGAACTGCTGCGCTTGTCGATGTGCAGCGGCACGGGGTCGCCCGGGAAGTAGATCTCCTCCAGCTTTTTCGCGATGCCGATCAAGGCCACCTTG
>CAZVVS010000443.1:0-4366 GCA_964630585.1 uncultured Gordonia sp. | reverse complement strand
GTTGTAGTCGCCGCTGAGCCGGTAGATCAGCGCCGCCTGCGGCAGCGTCGGCAGCTCGCAGCGCGCGTCGCAGGCGCGGTCCGGCACCGGGTGCGGCTTGTTGACCGGCCCGCTCGGGCCGCCGAACCCGCCGTCGGCGCGGCAGAACGACGTCGACGTCACGACCGCGAGCAACTCGCCCGAGGCCTTGTCGACGATGTCGCGCTTCGTGTAGATCAGCGCGCCCTTGCCCTCGCCCTTGTCGACCACCTCGAGGATCGAGGTCTTGCCGACGACGCAGCCCTGCATCGGCAGCGGCTTGAGAATCGTCAGCCCGATCTCGCCGTGCAGGATCGCCTTCCAGTTGATCCCGGTCTCGGGATTGATCGCCCAGAAGCCCGGCCCGGCGAGCACCACCGGCATCGTCGGCAGCATCTGCAGGCCGTCCTCGTAGACGAAGCGCAGCTGCTTCGGGTCGAGCGGGTCGGCGCCCAGCCCGACGCCGAGCGCATAGAGCATGCAGTCCTTGGCCTTGTACTCCTGCTCGACGGGGGGGAACGGCCAGTTCTTGATCTTCTCGTAGACGATCGCCATGGGGGTGTCTCCTCTCGGGCGGTGGAACGGTCAGCCGAAACCGTAGCACGTCCGTCCGGCGGATGCGGCTGCGCCCGGTTCGAATCCGGGCCGCGCTGTATCGGTCCGCAGCCCCGGGCCCGCGGTCCACGACGCAGTGCACGCGAAGCGCGGCGTCGTCGCAGACGTTCGAGCCGCCGCGCTCGCCTAGACCACGTACCCCAGGTCCACCAGCGCGCCGGCGGCGTCGTACGCGCTGCGCTGCTCGTTCGCCCCGTAGATCACGTAGTGCGCGATCGCCCCGTTCGTTCGGCTGCCGAGGAACGCCGGCAGGTTCGCATCCACGTACGCGGCCACGTCGGGCCAGTCGGCCAGGTAGCGCGCGCCGTCGAAGCGGTCGAACTTCGGTCCCGCCGAGCGGCCTTCCCACACGCCGTACAGGTTGTAGTGCATGAACAGCGTCGCGTCGTCCAGGTGCAGCGGGGCGAGGTCCGCCCACTTCGCCGAGTAGTACGCGGCGTCGAACCACGCGTTGGGCTTGAGGTGCTGCGCGGCGCCGGACGCGAACCAGTCGGCCGCGGCCCCCTCGAGCGTCACCGACGGTACCTTCTGCGGGTTCGCGAGCAGGTAGTACGCGGCGTCGAACAGGAAGCCCGGGTCCTGGCCGCGGTTCGGCGCGTGACCGAGCGGCGGGTTCGCGAGCGAGAATGTCCGGTCGGCGAATTGCAGGGTCTCGATCGCGCTCAGCGTGTCGGTGCCCTCGATGCCGAGCTTGTCGGAGACGACCCAGTGGCCCGCGGTCTTCGTGATGGCGTAGCCCGCGCGCGCGCCGGCATACCGCGCGGTGTCCACGCCCGCACCGCCGTCGATCGTGTCGTCGCCGCCTCCTCCCAGGAAGCGGTCGTCGCCGCCGAGCCCCTCCGCGCGCTCGTCGCCCTCGCGCAGCACGATCTCGTCGGCCCCCGCCGAGCCGTGGACCCACACGCCGGGCGCAAAGCCGAAGTGCCCCTGAGCACGGCCCACGGCCAGGTAGTGCGCCAGCCCTGTCGGGTAGAGGCCCGCGTCCACGGCCTTGCGCGCATCCACGTACGTGCCGAGGTAGTACTCCTCGTTGAACCCGGGTGCACCGAGGTCGGCGCCGTTGGCGTGGCCGGGGCCGGTGCCGAGCGCGGCCTGCGCCAGATCGAGCTGATACTGCGCCCCCTGCTGCGCGAATCGGCCGGCGATCTGACCGGTCGGCCAGAACAGCAGGTCGAGCAAGCCGTCGCCGTCGGCGTCGAGGAACTTCGCCGACGCGTCGTGACCCCAGTCGTCCGGCGCGCGCGGCAGGAAGTTCTCGAGGTGCGCGTTGAACAGGCCGCCCCGGGTGTCGTTCAGGTACACCACCGGCTGCCCGCCTTCACGATACGCATAGACGACGAGGTCCTCGTAGCCGTCGCGATCGAGGTCGAGCGCCTCGATGAAGTTCGCGCTGAGCGTCGTCTGCTCGTCTCGAACGGGCACGCTCTCGAAGGCCAGACCGGTGCGGTCGAAGCGGATGAAGTCGAGAAAGTTGAGGGGCCGCATGGAGCCGTCCACCATCGACACCACGGTGGCATTCGGATCGATCAGCTCGACGAGGTTCAGCTTGCTCACGAGCAACGGCGGCGCCCCGGGCGCGGCGTGCCAGAGTGCCGTGGTGTCGTGGGTCGCCCCTGCGCTCCTGTGGCCGAGGAAGGTCAGCGTGACCGACGGGCCGGTCGTCAGCTGCCACGACGTGAACTGCACCAGTCCGAACGGTTCATACCGGCTGGGGTCGAGACGCGCCACCTGCGACCACCGGCCATCCGGGTGCCACGCCCACAGCGCGGGAACGCCGCCGTAGGTCTGCGGCGTCGCCGCGTCGGCGTAGAAGTAGCGCGTGCCGGTCGCGGCGTCGTCCAGCCACGGCAGGTGGCGCAACGTGCCGGCATTCATGTCCGCGGGCCCGAAGGACGTGGTCGTCGTCGCCCCGAACGCGACCACGGTCGGCGGCGTGACGAAGCCGGCGGTGACGACCAGCCCCGGCCACTGGTCGAGCGCCGGGGCCAGTGTCGTGGCGTGATTCCAGTTCGAGACGCCGAACGACGCGATCCGGTAGAGCCCGGTCGCGGGATCGGAAAGCAGCACGTCGGCTTGCGCGTCGTTGTCGGTCGCCGGATCGTGTCCGTCGCCTCGGCGGCCGTCCTCCTTGTTGGTCGCGAACGCGATGTCCGGCCGGCCGTCGCCGTTGACGTCGCCGACCTGGTTCTGGCGGGCCGCACCGGAGAGCACCCCGTCCACGCCCGGGGCCATGAAGCGATCGGTCGCCACCTGGTAGTCGCCGTGGCCGTCCTGACTCAGCACGATCAGCCGGTTGGGGACCGGGCCGAGGTCGTTGGAACCCAAGACCAGGTTGGTCTGCCAGAGTTGCAGCACGATCTCGAGCCGGCCGTCGTCGTCGAGGTCGACCGGGATCAGGGTCGGCGCACTGATCCCCGACTGGCTCGGGAACATCGCGTAGAAGGGCGACAGCGACGGCATCGGCTCCGACGCGAATGCGTAGAAGTCGTGGCCGGTGAAGTTCAGCGGCTGCGTCAGATCGACGCTGGCGTCGGCGAACTTCAGCGTCTCCACGTCGCGCAGCGTCAGCACGCCGCCGTTCGCTTGGTGGCGCGCCTCGACCCCGCCGTCGGGCAGCCGCGAAAAGGTCACGTCGACGCGAGCGGCCGACCACTCGACCGTGTCCTGTCCGCCGGCGCCGTCGATGCGGTGACGGCCGCCGCGCGAGACGATGAAGGTCTCGTCGCGTGCGCTGCCCGCGAGGTCGGACCCCGCGGCCGGCAGCGAGAGCCGGGTCACCCCGACGAGCGTGTCGACGCCGCCCCAGCCGTCACGGATCGTGCCGCTGGCGAGGCTGCCACTCACGGGGCCCGGCGAACCGACGTACGCGACCAGGTCGAAGCTGCCGACGTCGACGACCGTGTCGTTGCCGGGGCCCGGGTCGACCCCCGAGAAACGGCCGCCGATCGTGATCGTGTCGTCGCCGCCCATTCCCCGGACGTTGCCGCTGCTGAACACGAAACGGTCGGCGAACTCGCTGCCGTCGACGTGCCCGCCGGTCGCGCCGATCAGCGTGTCGGTACCGCCCCAGCCGTCGAGGACGCGCCCGTCGGCCTCCGAGTAGTCGATGCCGGCCGGGCTGTCCAGGTACACCACCCACAGGCCGCCGAACGACGTCGTCTCGACCCGGTCGTTGCCGGCGCCCGGCCAGACGAAGAGCATCGGACCGTCGAGCAGGAAGCTGTCGTCGCCGGCGAGCCCCTGCAGCCAGTCGAAAGCCTGCGCGCCCGCGAGCTGCGACACGACCAGGCGGTCGTTACCGGGGGTTCCCAGGAAGATGTTCATCGAAGCCGATGTACTTCAGCCACCGCGAAGCGTCTCGGCTTATCCACTCATTCGACATGGTCATTGTGCACAACCCCACCCGGGTGGTGCAGGCGACGTTCCGAATCTCGATCTCGCCCGCGCCGCAGACGCGAACGCACGCTGATGGCGCCGTACTTGCGGGGACGACGGCGAGGCCGTCGCTACGACACCGCCCGCGGCGCCCTCGCCCGAGCCTCGCGCCGCGCGATCCACAACGTGGACGCGAAGATCACCAGCCCGCCCACGATCGTCCACTGGCTCGGACGGTCGCCGAAGACGAGAAATCCCAGCACCGACGCCCAGATCAGGTCGAGGAACTTCACCGACTGCGTTGCGGAGATGTCGGCGACGACGAACGAGCGCGTCAGGCAGTAGTGGCCGAGGCTGC
>CAZVVS010000442.1:0-4380 GCA_964630585.1 uncultured Gordonia sp. | reverse complement strand
CGCCACCCAGCACAAGTCGACCGCCGCTGCGCCGCCCCGGCGCACGTCGCGCACCTGGGGGAGCACGGTCGCGAGCACCTGGCCCTGTCGGGCCCGGCGGTCCGGGTCGTAGGAGAACCCGGTGGCCAACAACGTGGTGGCGAGCGTCCCCGCGCTGGGTCCGGGCAACGTCTCGCCGTTGCAGCGGGCACCTCCTCCGGCCGTGGCCGTCCAGGTCTCCCGGTGCAGTGGGTCGATCACGGTGCCGGCCACCGTCCCGGCGCGGGTGACCGCGGCGATCGACACGCTGAAGCCCGGGTAGCCGTAGAGGTAGTTGGTCGTGCCGTCCAGGGGATCGATGACCCAGGTGACGCCGCTCTCGCTGAGGCGCTCGGCGCCCTCCTCGCCGAGGAGGCCGTCCCCGGGGCGGGCGGCGAGGAGCCGCTCGACGATGAGGGCCTCGGAGCGGCGGTCCATCTCGGTGACCATGTCGGTCGCCGAGGACTTGGTCTCCACCGTGGTCCGTTGGTGGTGCAGGCCCTCGAGGAGCAGGGCCGCCGCCTCCTCCCCGACCTCGACCGCCAGCGCGAGTAGGGCGTCGGCGTCGACGGGCAGGACGGTCACGAGCGCTGCTGGCGCTCTCGCTCCTGCACGGTGTCCCACTCGGCCATGGCCCGCAGGGCGAGAACCGCTACCACGGCCACGCCACCGGCGGCGACGACCGCGCCGAGGAGGGCGCCGAGGCCGACCAGCACGGGAGCATCGCCGGTGGTCTGCAGGTCGGTGACGGCATAGCCGATCAGGCCACCGCACAGGCCGGAGACAACGATGAAGGACACCGCCACGGCACGGGCCAACGGCGATGGAAGCGGCGCCGTTGCGTCGGCCGGGACGGGCTCGGAGGGAACGGAGGGCGTGGAGGTGATGGACCGATGATACGGGCCGAGGTGCGTGCTCCTAACATCGACCCCCGTGCTCCGTGCCCTCATCGTGCTGCCCACCTTCAACGAGGCAGAGAACATCAGCGACGTGCTCCGCGCGGTCCGTTCGGTCGTCCCCGATGCCGACGTGCTCGTGGTGGACGATGGCAGCCCCGACGGCACTGCCGACCTCGCCGAGGGCCTCTCCGAGGAGCTGGGTCAGATCACCGTGATGCGCCGGACCGAGAAGAACGGCCTCGGTGCCGCCTACCGGGCCGGCTTCGACTGGGGCCTGGACCGAGGCTACGAGGCGATGGTGGAGATGGACTCCGACCTGTCCCACGATCCCGGCGACCTCCCCGCACTGCTGATCACCCTCGACGCGGCAGCCGATCTGGTCATCGGCTCGCGCTACGTGCCGGGCGGCACCATCCCTGAATGGCCATGGCATCGCCGTGCCCTCTCGCGGTGGGGTGGTCGCTACTCGGCAGGCATGCTCGGTCTGGCCGTGAACGATCCCACGGCCGGGTTTCGGGCCTACCGTGCGTCCTTGCTGCGCGAGCTGGACCTCGACTCAGTGATCGCGGAGGGGTACGGCTTCCAGATCGAGATGACCTACCGCGTGGTCGAGGCGGGGGCCCGCATCGTGGAGGTGCCGATCGCCTTCACGGATCGGGTCCGGGGCACGTCGAAGATGTCGGGCCGCATCGTGGTGGAGGCCTTCGGTCTCGTCACCTGGTGGGCCGTGCGCGACCGGCTCCTCGGCGGGGCCCGCCGCCGACGCCGCCGCGCCATGAACGCCCTCGACGCCTGAGCCAGCTGTCCACGCCGGCGAGGCGTGGGGGCGCGACTCCTCGGGTTTGATCTCCGCACACGCGAAGGAGGCCCCGGCCAGAGCCGGGGCCTCCTTTCATTCGCTCTACAAAGCCGTCGGACTCGACCCGACGAGGGTTGAGCCGATCAGGCGGTGGCCTTCTTCGAGCGGTCCCGGGCGACGACGACGAGCAACCCACCAGCGGCGATCAACACGATGGCGATCTTGGCCAGGGGGAGGCTGCTGTCAGTACCGGTTCGGGGCAGGTTGCCCGCGGTGGCGCCGGCGCTGGCGATGGTCACGGTCAACACGGCCGTGTTGCAGCTGTTGGTGATCTGGTGGGCGCCGGGCGTACCGGTGATGACGACGTCGATGGCGGCGGTGCCCGTGTCGTCGGCCACGCCCGAGCCGACGTCGGTGCCGTCGAGGAAGACGGTGATGTCGGTCCCTGCGGGAACGTCGCAGGTGACGGTCACGGTGACGGTGTCACCGGAGCTCACCGTGCTGTCGCTGACGCTCGCCCCGGGGTTCCCGCTGTACTGGGCGTGCGCAGCGGGGGCGAACACCAGAAGCGCCAGGCCCGCAAGGATGAACATGCGTCGAATCATTGGGTTTCCTCCACCGCCGAACGGCTTTGTCGCGGATGCGAACTTGTGATGGCCGATGTTTTAGCTGGTGGCCACGCCCATGTCCAGCATTGGTCGTGTCCATCGGCGTCCGCGATCGTTTGTTGAGCGGCGCGCTCGTGGGGCAGAGTCCAGGGGCACCTTCACCGAGGAGCCCGCGCCGATGCCCCTGCGCCCGAGAGTCGACCAGGCCGCCAAGCTCATGGACGTCGTCCTCACCCCGGGCGCCCTGGGAGCGGTGCGAGCCGGTACGCCCTTCTCGCTCAGCGCGTTTCGCCTGGTCAGCCAGGTGCGGCAGCGCTTCGGCGTTCCAGCGACGGTGCTCGACGTGGGGGCCAACAAGGGGCAATTCAGCCGGGCTGCGGCGACGGCGTTCCCAGGGGCGCGCATCATCGCCTTCGAGCCGCTGGAGTCCGTAGCCGCCGACTGGCGCCGCAACCTCGCCGACGTGCCCGGCGCGGAGATCCACGTGTGTGCCCTCGGGGCCGAGAACGGCACGGTGACCTTCCACCCGCACGAGTACTCCCTCTCGTCGTCGGTGCTGCCCCTCGCCGCGGACGCCGGCGCCGAGGGGCGGGGTGGCGCCGGTGAGCTCGCTCCGGTCGAGGTGCCGGTGCGGCGGCTCGACGACGTGGTGACCCTCGACGACCTCCGGGCCCCGTTGCTGGCCAAGCTCGACGTCCAGGGCTACGAGCTCGAGGTCCTCCGAGGAGCCGAGGCCACGCTGCGCCACGTCGACGCCCTCGTGGTCGAACTGGCCTTCGAGCACCATTACGCCGGCCAGCCGCTGTTCACCGAGGTCCTCGAGTACCTCACCGGCCTTGGCTTCGCACTGGACGTGCCCATCGACGTGCGCCGGGACGAGTCCGGCACCGTGGTGGAGATGGACGGCCTCTTCCAGCCCGGCCCGTAACGTGGCCCCGATGCGCGCCCTCCACGTGGTCCCGTCGCTCGACGACCACATGGGCGGGTCGGTGCATGCCGCGGTCTCGCTCGCCGCCCACCTCGGGGCGCGCGACGACGTCGACACCGTGCTGGCGTCGACCGAACAACCGGGCGACGACCACGCCTACCTCGACCGAGTGGCCCCGGACGTGCCCGTGCACTGCTTCGCCCGCACCTGGCCGGCGAGCCGGTTTCAGTCCAAGGGCCTGGCCCGATGGCTCGAGGACACCGTCTCGACGTTCGACCTCGTCCACCTCCACGGGGTGTTCCACGCACCGGCACTGCATGTCCGGCGGGCCTGTCGCGCCGCCGGCGTGCCCTACGTCCTCCAGCCCCACGGGCAGCTCGACCCGTTCGACCTGGCCAAGCACCGGCTCCAGAAGCAGCTCTACGGCCCCGTCGCGGTGCGGCCCCTCGTGGCCGGCGCCCAGGTGATCGTGTGCACCACCGACCTCGAGGCCGAACGCCTCGTCACCTACGGCGCGTCCGCGCCGACGGCGGTGGTGCCGTTGCCCGTGAGCCCGCCGGGGGCGGGGGACGGGCCCGCGTTCCGCGCCCGTCACGCCATCCCGGCGGACGTGCCCGTCGTGCTCTTCCTGTCCCGCCTCGACGTGAAGAAGGGCCTCGACGTGCTCGTCGAGGCCATGGCCGACCTCGACGCCTGGCTCGTCGTCGCCGGTTCGGGCGATCCCGAGGTCGCGGCGGCGCTCGACCGGTCCCTCGCCGACGGTGCGCTCGGTCGACGCACGGTCCGCACCGGGTTCATCAGCGGGAGCGACAAGGACGACGCCTTCGCCGCCGCCGACGTGTTCGCCCTCCCGTCTCGCAACGAGAACTTCGGCATCGTGGTGGTCGAGGCCATGGCGGCCGGCGTGCCGGTCGTGGTCAGCGACGAGACCTACCTCCACGGCGAGATCGCCGCCACGGGGGCCGGCATGGTCTGCCGCCCCGAGGCCGTCTCGTGTCGCGAGGCGCTCGAGGCGCTGGTGGCCGACCCCGCCCGACGGGCCGAGGCCGGTCGGCGCGCCCGGGTCCTGGTCCAGGAGCGGTTCGCGCCGGCGGCCGCCACCGCGGCCATGGTGGAGGTCTACCGATC
>CAZVVS010000441.1:0-4392 GCA_964630585.1 uncultured Gordonia sp. | reverse complement strand
TCCGGGCCCGCTCGCTGAAGACGCAGCACCGCCTCGACGCCGGCGAGACCCTCGGTGCCGAGACCTCGATCGACAAGGTGCTCCTCGCCACCGTCGAGCAGGCCGTGTTCGACCTTGCCGTTGACGCCTTATCCGACGACATCATCCTGGGCGACGACGGCGACGCCCCCCGCTGGCGCTCCGAGTTCCTCTACTCCCGGGCGGCGACCATCTACGGCGGCAGCGCCGAGATCCAACGCAACATCATCGCGAGGCGCCTGCTGGACCTGGGAGCCGACCGATGAGGCGGCGTTCCGCGGAACGCTTTCCCGGAGCCACGCGATGAGCGGCGGCCGCATCACCGGCGAGGACCTCGAGCTCTTCGAGCGCAGCCTCGCCCACGCCACGGCGTCGGCATCTGGCGCCGCCCTCGATGCCGAGCTCGACGCCCTGGGCTGGGTCGACGCCCTCGCTCTAGACCCCCGAGCCGCCATCGACACCCTCTTCACGCTGCAGGGCGCCGCCAACTGCACCTCGGGCGCTCTCGACCGGGTGCTGATCGACGCCCTCGTCGGCCCCGAAGACGGCGAGGTCGGTCATGTCATCGTGCTGCCCCGCCTCGGCACCGGTACCCCGCCGGCCGTCCTCCTGGGCGAGCAGCTACGAGTCGACGGACTGGCCACCGCAGCACTGGCCAGCAGCGAATTAGTCAACGTGGTCGCCGTGGTCGACAGCCACGACGAGGTCGAGGATGGCGAGATCGTCGCCGTCACCGTCGAGTCGTCTCAGCTGGCCGCCAAGCCGGTCCAAGGAATGGACCCGACCCTCGGACTCTCCCGGGTGCACGGCGACCTGGTGCTGCCCGCCGGCTCGGTGATCGCCCCCGTCCCGTGGGACGCCGCCATCGCCCGAGGCCGCCTCGCCCTGAGCCACGAGCTCGTCGGCGCATCCCGCACCATGCTGGAGCTGGCCCGCACCCACGCCCTCGAACGCATCCAGTTCGGCGTGCCAATCAGCTCGTTCCAGGCCGTCCGCCATCGCCTCGCCGAAGCCCTCGTGGCGGTAGAGGCGGCGGCCGCGAGCTGCGACGGCGCCTGGTCCGACGGCACCCCCTTCACAGCGATGGTGGCCAAGGCCACCGCCGGCCGCAGCGCCAGGATCGTCGCCCGCCACACCCAACAAGTCCTCGCCGGCGTTGGCTTCACCGCCGAACACGCCTTTCACAGCGTACTCAGGCGCGCACTCGTCCTAGACCTCCTGAGCGGCGATGCTCAAACCCTGACGCTGGCAATCGGTAATCAAGTCCAAATTGCTACGAATGTTCCTGTACTCCCGGACCTGTAAGCCGAGTCGCTAGTTCTCGTCTCGATCGATACAGCTGGAGGGGCCAATCTCCGAACCGGCTTCGTCTATCGTGCATCTCTGAGGCCTCGGCGAGTCCCTTCGGTCGAGGACCACGACTATCCAAGGCGTTCCAGGAGCCGCTTCAGTTGAGAATCCTTGGCGAGATCACTGGGTGTACCGGTGAACGATCGAATGCCCTCGATCAATTCTCTTGCGGCCGGTCGAGTGAGTTTGGGATCGATGATGTCTAGCAGTTCGGCAAACTTCGCCATTGGCAGCTGCCAGCGAAGCATGCTCTGGGTCGACTCGGAGAATAGGTGGCGAACTGCAGTCTCGGCTGCCTCAGGTGTAAATCTCGATATCATCTCGCGATACTGCGGCTCTGCATTCCACGCGACACCGTTTCCATTAGTGAGAAACACGTCAACCAGAGTTGAGACATAGGGGGCCAGCACGGCATTTGGCAGATGCTCACCTGCAAGAGCGTTCAACCGGCGTGCTGGTGCCGGCTCCGTATAGAAGTTATTGAAGCCTCGGTGCGCCGCCTGAAGATCCTCAATAGCTGATGCCAGTTCCGATACCCGTACCGGCTCCGGAAGATACGCGGAGCCTCCTACGACATCGAGCAGTTGGCGGGCTAGAGACGCTTGAGCCGTGTCTCCGTTCGCGGCGTAGCGGCCATAGCGCACGCCAAACTGCTGGCGTTGCTCTTCGCTAACTAGGATCCAAAGCTGGGGCAAGAGTAGCCGCACCGCATCTCGCGCCGGCTCGGTCGACTGGTCCTCGACATAGATGCCGAACAGGCCTGCCGCGATGTTGTCTGCCTGAACTTGTCCCAGCCCACGAAAGAACTCGGCGGCGACCGCTGCGGAACTTGTGTCGACGGTACCTTCTCGCACATTTCGAAGGAGTCGCTTGGTTTCCGCGACCTCATTTGATTCGGGCAGCGTGATCACTTCGACGATGCACGTCTGCAAGAATCCCAAGAGCTGATACGCCAGAACGTCATTCTGATTGGGGTGCGCAGCGCTTGCGTGATTTCGCATATATCTGATCAGGTCAAGTTGCTGAAACCCAACACTTGATATCAGGGCCATCTCTCGGGCAGCACGTATCAGCTCTTGATCCTCAACGCGTGAAAGGTCATCTGCTGTACGCAGTTGCTTGCGCCGTTCAGGTGACGTAACTGCAACATCATAAAAGTATGCGAGATCATAGGAGGCGATGCGTCGCCGAAGCTCTGCAACGGTCTCATCCCAGAGGTAGTTGAGCGCTGCGTCGAACAGCCCAGCGCCGACAGCGGCGAGGAACTTCGAGAGATAGAGAGCTCGACCCCTGTCGCTTGGGTCGAGATTTGAGATTGCCCCTTCGAAGTTGGTGAAGACAGTGCGTCGTTCTTCAACACTCACGAGGACTCCATCACCAGGAAGCCCAATTGACGACAGCTCTGAAAGCATTGCTCGCTCAAAGTCCGGGAGCTGGTCGCCGACCGGCACTGGTTCCGAGTTGGGTGAAGGCACGATCTCGGTCATCCAGCAATCGTAGGTGGTTCCCTAGCGGCAGTGTCGGGGCCCCGGAGGCACTAGCTAGAGACTACGAGGCGGCATCGCTCGAGGACGAGACTTGCGCGGTGCTTGTGATTTGCTGTGTGCCTTAGAATGAGTGTGTGACGGTGGGTTCCGCAATGGCATCCCAAGCGTCGTGGGCGTCTTCCGATGCGGTACGGGCTGTCATGCAAGGCAACCGAAGCAGGGACACGAAACCAGAACTGGCACTTCGATCTGCAGTGCACAGGCTGGGGCTGCGCTACCGGGTCGGAGTTCGCCCGTTAAGCGGGCTTAATCGAAGCGCCGATCTTGTGTTCCGTCCGACACGAGTCGCTGTGTTCCTAGATGGCTGCTATTGGCATGGCTGTCCAGATCACCACCACACGCCCCGTGTCAACCGGCCGTACTGGTCTGCGAAGATCGCGGGCAACATCGCCAGGGACCGAGACACCGACCAGCAGCTAGAGGCAGCTGGCTGGCTCGTCCTGAGGTTCTGGGAGCACGAGGACCCGGGGCAATGTGCTTCGAAGGTGCTGGATGCAGTAGCTGGCCGGCGGCAGGGTTCGTGATCGTGCGACTCTTGGCGTGCGTGGGGACTCGCCGAGCTGAGCTGCTGGGAGTCGGTTGACCTGCTGCGATTCCCCGAGTGCCGTGGAGCGGACTCGCCATTCTCGAGCAAACCAGCAGCTAGCGCTCTTCATGCCGACTCCGAACTGAGAGAGTCCAGCTGAGTCCTTCGGCGGCTCAGCGGTGACAAAGGCGCGTTGGTAGTCCCCGGCGCTGATACCACCAGCGTTGTCCCAGACTCGGATGTACCCACCGTCGCTCGCTTCGATCTCTATCACGATGCGCAGGTGGGGATCGCCCTCAGAACCGGCTCGGAGCTCCTCTTTACGAAGGAGGAAACTGTCGATGGCGTTGTCGACGAGTTCACCGAGTGCGTACCAAGCTTGGTAGTTCATGCTTGGGAAGAGGCCGAGTATGGCAACACCCGGGCGAATGTTGATCGAACTAGTGAGTTCAGACATCACGCAGCGAGGGGAAAGTTGCCTTCACGATTCGCACGAGTTCGCTTGCGGCGGCCTCGTCAAGCTGGATGGTTTGGGACACTTTCCCTTCTAGCTTCCTGCCGGGCCGACCATAGGTGTCCAGCTGAAGGATGGTCGTCTGTCCGACCCGAATCGACCGCCATCCGCAGTCCACTGGGTCGTGAATCGCGTCGCGCTCCGACGTGACCTCCGTAAAGCTCCCCACCAATGCCATTACATCTCCATTGAGTCAGCCGTCATCGCCGCCCGGACGTGACCTTACCGGAGAGGTACTGAGTAGATGGTCCGTTGCCAGATGGTGCTCCTCCAGGGAATGGCGGAGGTGGTCCGCAGACCCGCGGCAATCATGCTGGCGCCGCGGGCCGGGAGGCGCCGCTACCTCGGTAGGCCCAACACGCGCTCGGCGATGATGTTGCGTTGGATCTGGCTGGTGCCGCCGGCGATGGTGCCGGCGAAGCTCCGGAGGTACATCT
>CAZVVS010000440.1:0-4394 GCA_964630585.1 uncultured Gordonia sp. | reverse complement strand
GTCGTAGCTCTCCCATCCGCGTACCTTGGCGATGTCCTTGAGGTCCGAGTCGGGGTTGATCGCGACGGCGGTACCGACGAGGGACAGCATCGGGACGTCGTTGTGCGAGTCGGAGTAGGCGGTACACCGCTGTAGGTTCAACCCCTCGCGGATGGCCAGCGAGCGCACGGCGTGGGCCTTGCCCAGGCCGTGCAGCACGTCGCCGACGAGGCGGCCGGTGAAGATGCCGTCCTCGCTCTCGGCGACCGTGCCCAGCGCACCGGTCAGTCCGAGGCGGTCGGCGATGGTCTGGGCCAACTCGACGGGCGTCGCGGTCACCAGCCACACCTGTTGCCCGGCGTCGAGGTGGCGCTGGGTGAGTGCGCGAGTGCCGGCCCAGATCTTGTCGGCGATGTACTCGTCGTAGATCTCCTCGCCCAGTGCGACGAGTTCGGCGGTGGGACGTCCGGCGATGAACGACAACGCCTTCTCCCGGCCTTCGGCGACGTCCTCGGCGTTCTCCTTGCCGGTGACACGGAACTTGATCTGTGCCCACAGTGCGCCGGCGACGTCGCTGTAGGAGAAGTACTTGTGCGCCGCGAGGCCGCGGGCGAAGTGGACGATCGATGCGCCCTGTACCAGCGTGTTGTCGACGTCGAAAAAGGCCGCCGCCGTCAGGTCGGCACCGTCGGGCGGGGTCTGGGCGCGCTGCGCCAACGACTCCAGGGCGGCCTTGGCCGCCGCTTCACCCGCCAGGTACTGCCGCACCTCCGCAGCGGTCTGGCGGAACCGTCCGCTGGCATGTGACACCCATTCCCGGAGGCGGTCGGGTTCGCCGGATGCGCCGTCGTCGGTCACCGTCACCGACTCGATCACCTCGACCCCGTCGGGTCCCTCGTCCACAGTCACGATATCGACCTCGTCGACGACCTCGGGAGCGTCCGATTCGGTACCCGGCTGCGCTCCGGCGTTCGGCTCGATGTCCGGGTCCGTCCGGTCGGGCTCATCACTCACGTCGTCACTCCGATGCGTTCGCTGCGGCTGGCATGTTCAGGTTAACCAGAATGGCAGACTGGTGGGCGTGAGTGAGACGCAGTCGCGGATCGTCCTGTTGAGTCGGGCCGGGTGTACCGCCTGCGTGGCGGCGCGCGCCGACCTGGACCGGATCTGCGGTGAAGCGGGTGTGGGGTTCGACGAGGTCGACGTCGACGAGCGCGCGCAGGCCGGCGATCGCGAACTGCGCGCCGAGTACGGCGACCGGCTGCCCGTCGTGCTGCTCGACGGTGCCGAACACAGCTACTGGGCTGTCGACGAGCCCCGGCTGCGCGCCGACTTGGGCATCGCCGGCTGAGGGAGCACCGAAGGCGGGCGTACTCACGTCGCCACCCCGTGCGCAGTGCCCCGGTCCATCGCCTTGATCGGCGACAGATACCCTGAAGCAATGACGTCGCTGTCTCCAAGCAGACCGACCGCCAAGATCCCTGGCCCGTCGGTTGCCCGTTTGGCGACGTATCTGACTGCACTGCGCGACCGCGCGGCCCACGGTGTCACCGTCATCTCGAGCGCGGAATTGGCCAAGGCCGCGGGCGTGAATCCCTTGATCCTGCGCAAGGACCTGTCGTATGTCGGCGGGCACGGCGTCCGCGGGGTCGGCTACCAGGTGCACAAGTTGATCGCGACCGTGTCGATGGCGCTGCACAGCGACTCCGCGCAGGTCGTTGCATTGGCCGGGGTCGGCGCGCTGGGACGGGCGCTGCTCGCCCACACCGGGCGCGACCCCCGCTTCACCCTCGGCGCCCTGTTTGACGACGACCCTGGACTGGTGGGCGCCCGGATGTCTCCGGACGGCCCGGTGATCGCCCCGCTGCGCGACATCGGCGGTACCGCATCCGACGGTGAGCCCTTCGACATCGGCGTCATCGCAACGCGCGACGACCTCGCACAGGAGGTCTGCGACGCCTTCGCGGCCGCCGGGGTGCAGCAGATCCTCAACGTGACGCCGGTGACCCTGGTTCCGGCCGAAGGTCTCTCGATCCGCCAGATTGACTTAGCCTTGGAACTGCAGCTGCTGTCATTCGCGGCGGCGGGGAACAGGTGAACCCATTGTGAGTGTGCTGTTGTTCGGCGTATCGCACCGCAGCGCCCCGGTCGGGGTGCTCGAGCGGTTGGCCGTCGCCGAGCACGATCGGCCGAAGATCGTCGACCGTCTGCTCGCGGCATCCTCGATCTCCGAGGCGATGGTGGTCTCCACGTGCAACCGTATCGAGATCTACGCCGTCGTCGACGCCTTCCACCCGGCGTTGGAGGCGGTGGGCGACGTCCTCGGCGAGCATTCCGGGCTGACCATCAATGAGATGACCGCGCATGCCTACGTGCGGTACTCCGAGGCCGCCGCCGAACACCTCTTCACCGTCGCGGCCGGGCTCGACTCGCTCGTCGTCGGCGAGCAACAGATCCTCGGCCAGATCCGTGGCGCGTACGCGAGCGCCGACGCCCATCGCACCGCCGGGCGGGTGCTCCACGAACTGGCCCAGCAAGCCCTGCGCGTCGGCAAGCGCGTCCACACCGAGACCGGTATCGACCGGGCCGGTGCATCGGTCGTCTCCGTCGCGCTGCACCGCGCCCGTGGCGTCCTCGCCGCCGCGGGCACCGATCTGCGCCGCGGCGTCGTCCTCGGCACCGGTGCCATGGGCGGGTTGTCGGCCGTGCACCTCGCGCGCGAGGGCATCACCGAGCTGACCATCGTCAACCGCAGTGTCGAGAAGGCGCAGCGGCTGGCCGACAACGTCGCCGCCAATCACCCCGGAGTGACCGCCGTCGGCGTCGGTCTGTCCGATCTGCCCGCGGCGATGGCCGGAACCGACGTCATGATGACGTGCTCGGGTTCGGTGGGCTCGGTTGTATCCGTCGCCGAGGTGCACCATGCGCTGGCGGCACGCACGGCCACCACACCGCTGGTCATCTGCGACCTAGGGCTGCCCCGCAACGTCGACCCCGCCGCCGGCCGACTGCCCGGTGTCGAGTTGATCGATATCGAAGGACTGCGCGGCGACGAGGAGACGCAGGCCGCCGAGGGTGATCTGCTCGGTGCCCGTGCCATCGTTGCCGCCGAGCTCGCCGACTACCTCGCCGCCCAGCGCCGCGCCGAAGTCACACCTACGGTGACCGCGCTGCGCCAGCGTGCCAATGAGGTCGTCGAAGCCGAGATCATGCGGCTGGAGTCACGGCTGCCGTCATTGTCGGACGCCGAGCGCGACGAGGTGGCCCACTCCGTGCGCCGCGTCGTCGACAAGCTGTTGCACGCGCCGACGGTGCGCGTGAAGCAACTTGCGGCGACCGCCAACGGCGACCAGTACGCCGAGGCGCTGCGAGAACTGTTCGAGCTGCGCCCGGGCGCCGCCGAATCGGTGTCGGTGCCGGACGCCGAGGCGAGCCGACTGCCCGACCCGGCACCGCGCCAGGACGGGCGTCAATGACCCGACCGCTGCGCATCGGCACTCGCGGATCGTTGCTGGCGACCACCCAGGCCGGCCACGTCGCGACAGCTCTCACCGAGGCTGGACACCCCGCCGAACTGGTCATCATCAAGACCGAGGGCGATATGTCCAGCGCCCCGGTCGCCGAGATCGGCGTCGGAGTCTTCACCACCGCGCTACGCGTCGCACTGCGCAACGACGAGATCGACGTCGCGGTGCACTCGTACAAGGATCTGCCGACGGCACCGGAGGCCGACCTCGTCATCGCCGCCGTCCCGCCGCGTCAAGATGCCAGAGATGCGCTGGTCAGCGCCGGAAACCGGGTACTCGGGGAGCTTCCCGTCGGTGCCACCGTGGGAACATCGGCCCCGCGGCGGGTCGCACAGCTTAGAGCATTGGGTCTCGGTTTGGAAATCCGCCCCCTAAGAGGCAACCTAGACACTCGGTTGGGCAAAGTCTCCAGCGGTGAACTCGACGCAGTCGTGGTCGCCCGGGCCGGGTTGGCCCGCATCGGCAATACGCAGGTCATTGCCGAGGCGTTCGACCCGGTGGTGCTGCTACCGGCGCCGGCCCAGGGTGCCCTGGCCGTCGAATGCCGCGTCGACGATGCCCAACTGGTGAGCACGCTCGCCACGTTGGACGATCCGTCCTCTCGTGCTGCGGTCGATGCCGAGCGCGCGCTGCTGGCGGCCCTGGAGGCCGGCTGTACCGCGCCGGTGGGCGCCTACGCAGAGGTCGTCGAGTCTCTCGACGACGACGGTCGGATCTTCCTCGAGCTGTCGCTGCGCGCGGCGGTCGCGGCCATCGATGGATCCGATGTGATCCGGAGTTCGATGGTCGGGCCGATCGAGCAGGCGGCCGACGTGGGGCGCGCGCTCGCTGCGGAAATGCTGGAGTCGGGAGCCGCATCGCTTCTGGCCTAGCTGACGAACTACCGCC
>CAZVVS010000439.1:0-4403 GCA_964630585.1 uncultured Gordonia sp. | reverse complement strand
CACCACGCGTGACTCACGCCGATCCGAAAGTCCACCACCCCGCGGGGCACTGTCGCCATTCCGCCGACGACGCGTTGTCCGGGAGTCTGCGCCGCGGTGCGGAGAATACGAGCACGAGCCGTGAGTAGCTCATCGCGGCGGACGGCGGTAGTGCCGTCGACTCGTCGGATCTCGGCCTCCAGGGTCCAGATCGATCGTTGGTCGAGCTTTCGCTGGAAATGCTCGACGCGTGCTTCTGCGAGTGTGTTGTTCATGTCTTCTTAGACGCACGCGCTGCCCGCGACGGTTCCATCGGCCCCGGACACGGTCGGCGGTAATGCCTATCCGGTCGGCGGGATACGCCGCACGGTCGGCGGGAATGGCTATCCGGTCGACGGAAATCGCCGCACGGTCGGCGGAAATTCCTACACGGTCGGCGGAAATTCCTACACGGTCGGCGGAATCGGGACTAGGTCGGGAATGGGAAGGAGCCGATTGCCTGGAAGGTCAGGTGGCTCGGGTGCTCCGGATCCAAGACCAAGCGCTGCTTGCGGCTGCGGGCCTTGATCAAATCGGGTACCAGCGTCAGGAACCGGGGGAAGCTGGCCGCATACACGTCGACGCGGAGTCGGTGCCCGGCGTCGATGACAGCGTCGGTCGGGACCAAGTCGATGTCGATCGCCACCGGCTCGTCGACCGGTACGGGGAGCTTACGGACCCGGGTCAGGTAGTGGTGGGCGTGGAGCAGGTTGCCGTCGGCATCGAACTCGGACTGCGCGTGGTCGAGGGCGCGGTTCGCGACCGTCAGCCCGCCGTTGGTGAGGACAGTCGACGTACCGTCGGGTGCGACATCGTTGACGGTCACCGTCCAGGTGCCTTCCGTGCCGGTGCTCGCGACGTACAGCCGCAGGTTCGCCGAGCCGCTGATCTGCACCGGTTCGATGACTGCGGCGGTGGTAAAGCTCAGTCCGCCGCGCTCCTGGAATGACGAGTCGGCGAAGAACTTCGGTCCCAGCGCGATGGCGGCGCCAGCCGTCACCTGGGCCATATCGCGGGACACGAGCCCACGGATATCGGCTTGGACGCCAAGCGAAACCTGGCGCGAGGGGTGGGAACCGCCACCCTGCTCGACGGTCAGACTGCCGTCATGTCGACTGTGGGGTGCCGTTCCCGACGACTCTGCGCCCAGGTAGAGACGCTGAGTCGTCACACCGGGCCGCGGGAACTGAGTACCCGACGTCCATCCGCCGCCCTGCTGTTGCAGCGTCACCGGGCCGTACTGCTCGACACCGTTGTCGACGTCCTTGAGCCAGTGGTCGAACCAGGCGCGCTCCAGCACATCCATGCGCGGCGGGGCGAACGCGCCGCCCTGCCCCGTGCCGACGTCGAGGTGGTAGCCGTTGCCGACGATGACCTGCTTCTCGCCGGGCTTGAGGTTCAGGTTGCGATAGACCTGCGTGCTGCTGTGGCCGAATAGGTCGTGCCACCCGCCGACGGTGAACGTCGGACACGTGATGTTGCCGACCTTCGGGTCGCGCTCATCGAAGTACGGGTCGTCGAAGATGCGTTCGTCGCGGGTCGTCAAGAAGCCCCACAGCAGCGACGGGATCTCGGTCGCCGGGGACTTGACGCGGTCGCGCAGCCACCGCGCCGTGTCGCCGTGGCCCATATCGTGCATCAGCGTCCGCGGGTTGGGCACCCACTTGAGGACGTTGACCAGGCCAAGCCAGAACGGGATGAACGCCGAGGCCATGCCGCCGGTGATGTAGATGTCGCGGACGATGTCCGAACAGCCCTCGATCGCGAACACCGCTTCCAGCGCGCGCGGCCGCTTGTCAGCGGCCTGCAGTGCGTTGATGGCCGAGTAGGACCAGCCAGCCATTCCGACGCGTCCGTTGCACCACTTCTGGGTCGTCACCCAGTCGATCAGCTCGAGGGAATCCTTCTGCTCGCGCATGCCGAGGATCTGCCACTTGCCCTCGGACGCACCGGTTCCGCGGACGTCGACGAGGACCTGGACGTAACCGCTACGGACGAGATTGCGGTTGATGCCGAACACGTCAAGTGCGCCACCGGCGATGACACCGGCCAGTCGTGCGAGGCCTTCGGCCGCCGTTCCGGAGGCGTCGACGGACGCCGATGCGGTGCGCACCGCTTTGCCGGCCACGGGCACGTTCATCGCTTCGTCGATCGCTTCGACGACAGCCCGGTTGTACGGGTTGATTGAGAGGATCGCGGGGTAGGGCGACACGATCGGTGTGCCCAAGCGGGTAGCCGGGCGGACGACGGTGGCGCGCAGCCGCACCCCGTCGCTCATGGTGATGGAGACGTTGCGCTCGATGTGCACGCGCGGATAGCGCTGCTTGCCGTCGACGAGGGCGCGCCACGCGCGGGCGTCGGCACCTCCGGTCGGGTCGCCGAGTGGCAGTGCGTGTGGGGAGTCGTCGACGTGGACCGCGGGAACCGCGGCGGTTCCGCGGCGTGCAGAACCATTGCCAGTGGGATCTAGCCGGAAAGCCATCACATCACCTGCCCGTCGACTCAGCCGAGGGGCACGGTGCCCGGCGCTGGGTCGACCTGTCACAGCGATTCACTCCCTGGTGTCGGTCACAATCACGACGAGCGGATGTGACAAACACCACCGAAACGCTGTTGCCGAATATATCCGACGGGGGTCACGGATCGGTAATCGGGGGGTGGAGTTTCGGGCATGTGAAATGCCTTGTGCACCTGGTCATTTGACCAAGAAGAAGAAGTCGATCGTCCAAGAAAGCTCGGTCGTCTGACCAGGTAACTGCCCGTTCGGCGGTCAGTATTCCGACCGCCCTGCGGCCACCCGCGCGGCCGCCTCCAGCGCCATCCATCCCGAGAGCTGCACGGACAGGTCGCGCTCCGGGGTCTGAGAGGAATGGACTGCGCCGGCGATGAACTGTGCATCGGATCCAGACGCGGTGGGGATGACGGCGCCGGTGCGCCAATCGGCGCTGAACAGCGGCGCGCCGTCGACGATCGCCCTGGTCTGCCAGACGGCCTCGGCGGTGTCGAGCACGATCTGCGCGGCCCGGGCGCGCGTGCGCCCGGCACCCGGACCGTCGGGCAGGTCGGTGGCTATCAGGGCCAGGTACCGCACCAGGATTCCGGCGAAGAGGCCGCCGTCGCCGCCGCCGGCCCCGGGCACGATCCGTGTCCGGCGCAGGCTGGCATCACCGGCGGTGTCAGGGTCGGCGGGATCGTCGACGACGGCGAGGTCGGCGTCGACGAGGAGGTGGGTCTCGATCGCGTCGAGGAGTGCGGTGATCCGTTCGCGGTGCCGTGCCGAGGCGGCGTCATCGTCGGCACCGGCGCGCAACGCCTCGACCTCCGCACCGAGGACCACGCCCTGGCAGTAGGTGTAGATCGCGGTCACGATTTCCGAGTCGGTCTCGCCGGAGGCGGTGACGACCTCCTTGATTCCGTCATAGATCAGTCCGGTGTCGGGGGCGAGGAGCTTTTCATGCATCCAGTCGCACATCGCGACGGCCCGCTCGGTATGGCCGGTGCGCGCCATCAGGATGGCGCCGGGACCGTTGGCCGGGGTGTTGAAGAAGTAGTCCATCGTCCGCCACGGGATCCCTCCGCCCTTGGGGGGTGCCCACGATCGCAGGATCCGGTCGGCCAGCACCCGTTCGGCGCGGGCGCTCCCGACGCCGAGATGGCGGCGCGCCCGCTCGACGGCCAGACCGAGCCACGCCATGTCGTCGTAGTAGTCGTTGGTCCAGCGGCCCAGATTGCGCAGGTGGATGCCGCGTAGCAGTTGTGCGGCGAGGTCGCGCCCTACGCTGCCTGGCCGCGCGGTCTCGGCGTCGACGAGCAGGTCGAGCAGATGTGCCTGCCACCAGTAGTGCCAGCTCGGGAAGAGCGCCGCCACCCGCCCGTGTAGTCCGTCGGCCCGGCCGGGCCGCGGCCACGCGACGGCGGCGATCGCGGTCCCCGGGATTCGCGCGAGTCGGTGCAGGTGACGGCCCAGCACGGCATGCGCCGCCGCGTCGGACCGTGCGGCGGTCTCGGTCTGCATCGAGCGCGTCGACGACCAGTCGGGGTCGGGGTCGCCGGATTTGGATCGCTGCGCCATAGCCGGTAGCCTAGGCGCTTGTCGTGGGCACGCGCTCACGACAAGGTTCAGCCAGAGACCGTTGGTCACGGGAAGTCGCACGACGACCCGTCGAAGGTTCGGCGTCACACACGTCGACGGCCCACGCAGGATGACCCGAGGACCACCGTACGACGGTAATCGTCGACGATGTGCGCCCCGTGTGCTTCCTGCGCGGGGCGTTTTTTGTTGTGCGGCTCCGAACGCCGGCGCCTCTGAGCTCAATGTGAAATGAGAGGAGGCGAAGTATGGCCAAGTCCGACAAGGTCGCCGCAGTCGCGGAGATCGCTGAGCA
>CAZVVS010000438.1:0-4415 GCA_964630585.1 uncultured Gordonia sp. | reverse complement strand
AGATCGAGGTCCGCCGAGGCCTTGACCGTGGTCAGGTTGTTGGTCCAGTTCCGGTTGACCGGGTCGAACATGTCGCTGGCGACATGCGCGTCGTTTTCAAGCGTCGTGCCGGTCGGCAGGCCCGGATCGACCTGCACCGTGAACTCGATCGTCATCGTGTTCGGCTTGCTGGCGGACGGCACCGGGCCGAGCGTGCCCAGCCCGCAGACCAGCTTGTCCGCGACGCTCCCCGGCGCGCCGGTGGCGCACCAGGTCGCGAACTTGGCGGCGCTCGGGCCGCCGCCCTTCTTGTCGTCGATGGTCCCGCCGACCACCACGATGCCGGACGGCAGGCGGTCGTAGACCACCACGTTTTCGGCGTCGCTCGGGCCGTTGTTGGTCACGACGAGCTTGTAGGTCAGCTTCAGGCCCGCCGTCACCATGTCGGCCTGCGGCGTGATCACCGAGTTGTTGTTCAAGCAGCCCGTCACCACCTCGCCGATCGCGGTCTTGACCACGGTGAGGTCGGCGACATCCGTGATCTCGTGCTCGACGATCGCCATGTTGTTCGAGGGATCCGGGTCGCTCGCGAAGGCGCTCGTCACCGTCACGACGTTGTTCACGCTCTGCGCCTGGCGCGCGCGGACCCGCATCGTGACGATCCAGCGCCCGCTGTTGGGCGGGCCGTCGGCGGCCAGCACCTCCAGCGGCGCGGCCAGCGTGCAGTCCACCTGCACCCGCTGGTCCACATTGGCCGCGCCGGTCGGCGGGTTGACCTGGCCGAGGTTGGCCGGCGGCGGCGTGGTGATCGGCCAGGCGGTGGCGGGCACCGCCGCGGTGATCGGCGTAAGGCCGAGCGGCAGGATCTTGCAGGTCGCCGCGCGGTCGCTGGTGATGTCGATCAGGTCGAACTTGCCGGCGGTCTGCAGCACGTCCTTGATCGCCACCGCGTTCGCCCAGCTCGGGCCGAGGTTGTCCACGATCACCGTATAGGTCAGGACCTCCGCGGCGCGGACCTTGCCGTCGTTCTTGCCGAACTTGGTGACCTTCAGGTCCGCCTTCTGCTTGACCCGGTTCTCGCTCGTCGCCGTGTTGTTGGCCGCGTTGATGCCGTCCGGCGTCGTGCTGGTCACGACGGCTCGGTTGGTCAGGAGTGCGTCGGGCGGCGTGTTCGGCCGCACGGTGGTGTAGATGTCGACCAGCCGCGATTCGCCCGGCTTCAGCGTCCCGAAGCGACAGGTCACGACGTCCGCGCCGCCGGGGCCGGTGTTCAGCGACTCGTCGCAGAGCCCGGTGTCGATCTCGTAGTCCACCGCCGTCGGCAGCGTGTCGGTCATCGTCACGTCGCGCGCGTCCGAGGGCCCGAGGTTCGTCACCTTGACCGTGTAGCGCTTGCGCTCACCGGCGTTGACGATGATCGGGTCGCTCCATTTCTGCACCAGGAGGTCTGCCATCGGCAGGATCTCGAGGTCGAAGGAGGCGGTGTTCGGCCCGCTGTCCGGATCCGGCTCGGGCGTGTCGGAGCTGATCGCGGCGTTGTTGGTCACGATGCCGGCCGGCGCGTCGGACCTTACGAGCGCCACGACCACCACCTGGCCGCTCTGCCCCGGCGCGATGTCGCCGAGCTCGCAGGTCAGGGTGTCGCGCATCACCGGGTCGGCGTCCTCGGTCCGCTGGAAGCAGGTCGCCGAGTCGCTGACCGGGCTGCCGTCGACCACGTAGGCCCGCAGCAGCTCGAGCTCGGCCGGCAGCTCGTCGATCAGGATCACGTCGCGCGCGACCGAGGGGCCGTTGTTGCGGAAGAAGATGTCGAAGGTCGTCACCTCGCCGGCCTTGACGCCGTCCGGGTCGCCGACCTTCTGCACGTCGAGGTCCGCGACCGTGCCGACCGTCGTCAGCGTGTGCGCGAAGTTGTTGCCGTTGTTGTCGTCGAAGACGTCCGAGAACACCTGCGCGTCGTTCTCCAGCACCGTCCCCTCGCGCACGCCGGCCATCACCGTGGTGACCACCGTGATCGTGCGCGACTGCCGCGTCCGGATCGTGCCCAGGCTGCAGGCCAGCTTGTCGATCGGGCTGCCCGCCGCGCCGGTGGTGCAGCTGCCGCCGCCGGTCGCGGTGGCGCTCTTGACGACGATCCCCGGCGGCAGGCGGTCGAGCACGCCGACGTTCTCGGCGTCGCTCGGCCCGTTGTTGGTCACCGTGATCACGTAGGTCAGGGTCTGGCCGGCCACCACCGGGTCGGGGCTGTCGCTCTTGGTGATCGACAGGTCCGCGACGTCGGTGATGTCGTGCTCGACGAAGGCGTTGTTGTTGCCCGTGTTCGGGTCGGCGGCCTCGCTCAGGACCTCGGCTACGTTGTTGACGTCCTGGGTCTGCGCGGCCCGGATGCGCATCGTCAGGATCCAGCGGCCGCTGTTCGGCGGGCCGTCGGCCTTCAGGACCGCCAGCGGGTCGGCGAGCGTGCAGTCGACCTCGAGCCGGTTGCGGATGCCGGCCACGCCCGAGGCCGGATCCACGCCGAAGGCGGCGGGCGGCTCGACCGGCGGCCAGGCTGTCGCGTCCAGGAGCGTGTCGATCGGCGTCGTGCCCTGCGGCAGGATGCGGCAGCTGGCGGCGCGGTCGCTGACGATGTCGACCAGGTCGAAGGTCGCGCTCGACTGCAGGATGTCCTTGAGCGCGACGCCGTCCGCGAAGCTCGGGCCGAGGTTGTCGACGATCACGGTGTAGGTCAAGACGTCGCCGGCCCGCACCGCGCCGTCGGGCTTGCCGAACTTGCGGACGTAGAGGTCCGCCTTCTGCAGGACCAGGTTCCTCGCGGTCGCGGTGTTGTTGTCCGGGTTCGGGTCATTCGTGCCGCTCGCCACCGTCGCCGTGTTGGTGATCTCGGTGCCGGGCGCGACATAGGGCTTGACCCGCGCGTAGATGTCGAACTGGAAGACCCCGCCGGGCGGCAGCGTCCCGACATCGCAGGAGACGACATCCGGGTCGGCCGGCGTTGCGCCGAGCGCCACCGAGCAGCCGCCGGTGTTGATCTCGTAGTCCACTTCCGGCGGCAAGGTGTCGATCACCACGATGCCCGCGGCGTCCGAGGGCCCGAGATTGGTCGTCCGCACCGTGTACTTCTTCTGCTCGCCCGCGTTGACCTTGACCGGATCGCTCCACTTCTCGATCACAAGATCCGCCCGGCAGTCCAGCGGCGTGGTCAAGGTGAAGCTGTTGTCGCTCAGCGTGGCCGGATCGGTCTCGGAGGGCGACGACACCTCGACCCGATTGACGAGGAAGGGCTGGTCGTCGCAGTTGACGTTCGGCTCGACCCGCGCCCGGATCACGATCTCGACCATCGCGCCCGCCGCCAGCACGCCCAGCTGGCACTTGACCTGCCCTGTCGGCAGGCCGACACAGACGCCGCCGCCGACGGTGATCTGGGCGCCGAGGAAGCTCGTGCCCGCCGGCAGCGTGTCGACGACCTGCACGTTCGCGGCGTCGGAGACGCCGTGGTTGCGCACCGTGAGCGTGTACTCGATCGGCTGGCCGGCGACCGCGGCGTCTTCGGCATCGTCGGTGACATCGCCGTCGTCGTCGCGGTCGCTGGTCTTGCTCACCGAGAGGTCGGCCCGCGACTTGACCGTCGTCAACACATGCGCGAAGTTGTTGCTGTTGTCGTCGTCGAAGACCTCCGACAGGACGAAGGCGTCGTTCTCCAGCATCGTCCCGGCCGGCAGGCCGGCATCGACGGTGGCGAGGATCGTGATCGTGCGCCGCTGCTGGGTGCCCAGCGTGCCCAGCCCGCAGGTCAGCTTGTCCAGCGGGTCGCCGGCTGCGCCGGTCGTGCAGCTGCCCGCGGGCTTGCCCTGGCCGTCGACCACCGTCGTGCCGGAGACCACGATCCCCGGCGGCAGGCGGTCGTAGACCACCACGTTCTCGGCGGTCGACGGCCCGCCGTTGGTCACGACGATCGTGTAGCCGATCGGGTCGCCGGCGACCACCATCATCGGCCCGGTCTTGATGATCGCGAGGTCCGCCACGTCGGTGATGTCGTGCTCGACCAGGGCGTGGTTGTTGGTCGTGTCCGGGTCGACGGCGCCCGAGACCACGTCGGCGACGTTGTCGACGCTCTGGGCCTCCTTCGCCCGCACCCTGAGCGTGACGATCCAGCGCCCCGGGTTCGGGAAGTCGCCGACCGTGAGCACCCCCAGCGGCGCGTCGAGCGTGCAGTCGATCTCGACGTCGTTGTGGTTGCCCGGGATCAAGGGGTCGTTCGGCGTGCCGCCGCCCGCGATCGGGTTCGGGTTCGACGTGCAGCTCAGGTCGCGATCGCTGTCGAGGTTGACCACGTCGAAGGTGCCGCTGGCCCGCAGCACGTCCTTGAGCGCCACGCCCTCGGCCGCGCTCGGCCCGAGGTTGTCGACGATGATCGTGTAGGTCAGGATGTCGCC
>CAZVVS010000437.1:0-4418 GCA_964630585.1 uncultured Gordonia sp. | reverse complement strand
GATCGGCGAGATCTGCGCCGCCGTGCACGACGCCGGTGGCCAGGTGTACATCGACGGCGCCAACCTCAACGCGCTGGTGGGTGTCGCGCGGCCCGGCCTCTTCGGCGGCGATGTGAGCCACTTGAACCTGCACAAGACGTTCTGCATCCCACACGGCGGCGGCGGGCCCGGCGTCGGGCCGATCGGCGTGCGCGAGCATCTCGCGCCCTACCTGCCCGGGCATCCGCTGGCGCCCGAGCTCTCCGGCCCGCACTCCGAGGCGGTGCGGGCGGCCGGCGACCTGACCGTCTCTGCCGCGCCGTACGGGTCGGCGTCGATCCTGCCGATCACCTACGGCTACATCCTGATGATGGGCGCCGCAGGGCTTCGGCGCGCGACGCTGAGTGCGATCGCCTCGGCCAACTACATCGCCCGCCGCCTCGATGAGTTCTACCCGGTGCTCTACACCGGCGACGGCGGTTGGGTGGCCCACGAGTGCATCCTCGACCTGCGTGAACTGACCAAGCAGACCGGGGTCACCGTCGACGATGTCGCCAAGCGGCTGGCCGACTACGGCTTCCACGCCCCGACGATGAGCTTCCCCGTCGCCGGGACGCTGATGGTGGAGCCGACCGAGAGTGAGAACCTCGACGAGCTGGATGCCTTCTGCGACGCCATGATCGCGATCCGTGGCGAGATCGATCGTGTTGGGTCAGGGGAGTGGTCAGTCGACGACAACCCGCTGCGCGGGGCACCGCACACCACCGAGTGCCTGGTGGGCGAGTGGGGCCATCCGTACTCGCGCGAAACCGCCGTGTTCCCCAACGGATTGCCCTCGACCGGGGCGCGGGCCAAGGCATGGCCGGCCGTGCGCCGCATCGACGGTGCGTTCGGCGACCGCAACCTGGTGTGCAGCTGCCCGCCGATCGAGGCGTTCGCCGACTGACGACGACTGCGGACCGCTGCGCCTACCGGTACACCAGCCGCAGCAGTGCGGCGCTCGCGGCGGGCTCGGGATCACGCATCTCGCTGCGCACCGCGGGAAAGCTCACGGTGGCGTTCGCGGGAGGCGTCGGGGCGTCGCCGGCGCGGTAGCCCGACCTCGCCAGCAGGGCGATCTGATCGGGCTGCTTGGCGAATTCGAGGAACGCCGCCACGCCGTCGGACTGCTCCGCGGTGACCTGGCTGCTGGACAGGCGCAGTACCGGGTAGTCGGCGACCGGTGTCGGGCCCGATGGCGAGAACGAGCGCAGCGAGTCGCCGATCGCGCCGCTGCGGGCCAGCACGTAGAGCTGCTGCTCGGTGATGGGGACGGTGTGGATGCCGCGGCGCGCCTCGGACTTGGCGATCGCGGTGACCGTGGCGGTCGCGGATCCATCCGGGGCGGGGGGAGCATTGTCCAGGACGGCGCGCACCGCGGCGGTGGCTGCCGGGGACTCGACCTCGGTGGCCGTGAGGGCACCCGGTGACTGTGCGGCTTGGGATGCGATGGCCTGGGTGGCGAGCAAGGTGGCGTCCGATCCCGCGCCGAGCGGCATCGCCAGGCGCAGCGGGCCCCACGTCGGCAACCCGAACTGCGCCATCGCGTCCGGGCGCTTCGACAACGGTGCCAACTGGCCCCAATCGAGTTTGCCCGCCGCCTTCTCGGCGAACTCGGAATACATCGCCAGGACGACGGGGGAGCTCGCCAGCGAATCGGGCGATCCCTCCACCGCCTCAGGCTTGGCGCTGGTCAGGGCGGCCGCCCAGATCGACGACTGCGGGATCCACGCGGCGGGGCGCTCGCCCATCGACGCTATGTCCCACTGCCCACGCAGCCCGTCGAGTGTCACCTTGGAATCGCCGGGGCGAACCTGCACGGTCACGCAGTGGTCGCGGACCACCGGCTTCGTCTCGTTGTAGCGCTTCGCGATATCGCCGAGGACCTCGGCGATATCGGCCGACGCGATGATCGGTACCCTCGTGGGTCCCTCCACGCACTTGCCGGCGGCCGAGTCGGCCTGGTCGCCGACCTTGTCGCGAGCCTGGAACCAGGCGACGGCGCCGCCGGCCAGCAGCAAGGCGACCAGGGCGACGGCGAGGAGCGGGTGCCCCCCACCGCCGTCGAGTTCGTGCCGGTTGGCGGTGGGGCTGTCGAGCCCGTGTCGCCCGCCACCGCTGCTATGCGCCATGGGCGGCTTTGTACTCGCGGCGGCGCCGGTGCAAGATCGGCTCGGTGTAGCCGCTGGGCTGCGACGCGCCCTCGAGGATGAGTTCCTTGGCTGCCTGGAAGGCGATGCTCGAGGCGAAGTCCGGGGCCATCGGGGTGTAGTCCGGGTCATCGGCGTTCTGGCGGTCGACCACCGGGGCCATCCGCTCCAGTGCCGCCTCGATGTCGTCGGCGGTGACGACGCCGTGGCGCATCCAGTTGGCCAGTAGCTGGCTGGAGATGCGCAGCGTCGCCCGGTCCTCCATGAGTGCGACATCGTGGATGTCGGGCACCTTCGAGCAGCCCACGCCGTGGTCGATCCACCGGACCACGTAGCCCAAGATCGACTGGCAGTTGTTGTCGAGCTCCTCGCGCTTCTCCGCGTCGGACCAGTCGGCCTTCGGCGCGAGCGGGATGGTGAGGATGTCATCGACCGATGCCGGTGCGCGCTTGGCGATCTCGTCCTGCACCTCGAACACGTCCACCTCGTGGTAGTGCATCGCGTGCAGCGTCGCGGCGGTGGGCGAGGGCACCCAGGCGGTGGTGGCGCCGGCGCGGGGCTGGGCGATCTTCTGCTCGACCATGTCGGCCATCAGGTCGGGCATCGCCCACATGCCCTTGCCGATCTGGGCTTTGTGCGCAAGACCGGCAGCCAGGCCGACGTCGACGTTGGAGTCCTCGTAGGACTTGATCCACTGCTGCGACTTCATATCGCCCTTGCGGATCATCGGGCCCGCCTCCATCGACGTGTGGATCTCGTCGCCGGTGCGGTCGAGGAAGCCGGTGTTGATGAACACCACGCGGTTCTCGGCGGCCTTGATCGCTGCGGCGAGGTTGACCGTGGTCCGGCGCTCCTCGTCCATGATGCCGACCTTGAGGGTGTTGCGCGGCAGGCCGACGACGTCTTCGACGGCGCCGAAGAGATCGCTGGTGAAGGCCACCTCGTCGGGGCCGTGCATCTTCGGCTTCACGATGTAGATCGAGCCGGTCCGCGAGTTCTGCCGACCCGACTCGCCCTTCTCGAGGCCGTGCTTGCCGATGAGCGAGGTGACCAGCGCGTCGAGGATGCCCTCGGGCACCTCGTTGCCGTCGGCGTCGAGGATCGCCGGGTTGGTCATCAGGTGCCCGACGTTGCGGACGAACAGCAGCGACCGACCGTGCAGCTCGAGCTCCGAGCCGTCGGGAGCGGTGTAGACACGGTTCGGGTTGAGCACGCGGGTGAACGTCTTGCCGCCCTTGGCGACCTCCTCGGCGAGGTCGCCGCGGTTGAGACCCAGCCAGTTGCGGTAGCCGACGACCTTGTCGTCGGCATCGACGGCGGCGACGGAGTCCTCGAAGTCCATGATCGTGGTGATCGCCGACTCGAGTTCGACGTCGGCGATCCCGGCCTTGTCGGTGGAGCCCACCGGCGAATCCGCGTCGAAGAGGATGTCGATGTGCAGGCCGTTGTGGCGCAGGAGGATCGACGACGGGGCGAGCGCGTCACCGCGGTAGCCGACGAAGGCACCCGGATCGGCGAACGTCGTCACCTCGGTATCACCGCCCAGCACGACGTTGACCTTGTCACCGTCGATCACATACCGCGTGGCGTCGGCGTGGCTGCCCTGCTCCAGCGGCACCGCGGTGTCGAGGAAGGCCTTGGCGTAGGCGATCACCTTGTCGCCGCGCACCTTGTTGTAGGAGCGGCCCTTCTCCGCACCGTCGGCCTCGGAGATCACGTCGGTGCCGTAGAGGGCGTCATAGAGCGAGCCCCACCGCGCGTTGGCGGCGTTGAGCGCGAAGCGCGCGTTGAGAATGGGCACGACCAGCTGCGGGCCGGCGGTCTGCGAGATCTCGGTGTCGACACCTTGCGTGCCGATCTCGAAGGCCTCCGGCGGGGTGACGAGGTAGCCGATGTCGGTGAGGAACTGCTTGTAGGCGTCGAAGTCGACCTTGCCGTCAACCGCAGGGTGGTCACAGTGCCACTGGTCGATCTTCGCCTGCAGGTCGTCGCGGACCGCGAGCAACTCGCGGTTGCGCGGGGCGTACTCGCCGACCACGGCTGCCGCACCGCTCCAGAACGCGTCCTGGTCTACGCCGGTGCCGGGCAACGCCTCAGTGTTGATGAAGTCGTAGAGAACCGGGGAGACCTGTAGTCCGTGGACGGTGACGCGGTCAGACATGTCAGCCTTTCGTATGGGTGCTATGAACACGTATTAGCGCAGGTAGCCAGCGCAACACGCCGATAACACTCTACCCCCTCGCGACACCT
>CAZVVS010000436.1:0-4420 GCA_964630585.1 uncultured Gordonia sp. | reverse complement strand
CCATGACCCCTTCACTCGTGAGGCCTACAGCCGCGACCCGCGCAACGTCGCCCGCAAGGCCGAGGACTACTTGGCCTCGACCGGCGTGGCCGACACCTGTTTCTTCGGCGCCGAGGCCGAGTTCTACATCTTCGACTCGGTGGCGTTCGGTTCGGAGATGAACGGCACCTTCTACGAGGTCGAGTCCGAATCGGGCTGGTGGAACACCGGCTCGCTGACCGACCCGGACGGCAGCCCGAACCTGGGTTACAAGGTTCGCCCCAAGGGCGGCTACTTCCCCGTCGCGCCCTACGACCACTACGTCGACCTGCGCGACCAGATGTCGACCAACCTGATCAACGCGGGCTTCACGCTTGAGCGCGGCCACCACGAGGTGGGCACCGCCGGTCAGGCCGAGATCAACTACAAGTTCAACACGCTGCTGCACGCGGCCGATGATGTCCAGTTGTTCAAGTACATCATCAAGAACACCGCGTGGGAGAACGGCAAGTCGGTCACGTTCATGCCGAAGCCGCTGTTCGGTGACAACGGCTCGGGCATGCACGCCCACCAGTCGCTGTGGAAGGACGGCAAGCCGCTGTTCCACGACGAGTCGGGCTACGCCGGCCTGTCGGACCTGGCCCGCTACTACATCGGCGGCATCCTGCACCACGCCCCGTCGTTGCTGGCCTTCACCAACCCGACGGTCAACTCGTACAAGCGCCTGGTGCCCGGCTACGAGGCCCCGATCAACCTGGTCTACAGCCAGCGCAACCGTTCGGCATGTGTGCGCATCCCGATCACCGGCAACAACCCGAAGGCCAAGCGCCTCGAGTTCCGCTGCCCGGACAGCTCGGGCAACCCCTACCTGGCGTTCGCGGCGATGATGATGGCCGGTCTGGACGGCATCAAGAACAAGATCGAGCCGCACGAGCCGGTCGACAAGGACCTCTACGAGCTTCCGCCGGAGGAGGCCAAGTCGATCCCGCAAGCGCCGACCTCGCTCGCCACGGTCATCGACCGTCTCGAGGAGGACCACGACTACCTCACCGCCGGTGGGGTGTTCACCGAGGACCTCATCGAGACCTGGATCCGCCTCAAGCGCGACAACGAGATCATGCCGGTGCAGATCCGTCCGCACCCGTACGAGTTCTCGCTCTACTACGACTGCTGATTCGGGGAATCCCTCCCTGGGTACGCGCAGCGGCCCCCGACCCTCAAGGGTCGGGGGCCGCTGTCTGTTCCACCGCGGCATGTGCCTATTCGGCCGCGGCATGCTCCTGGGTCACGGCATGTTCTGACGGTCCTCGCAATGCCCAGGCCGCGAGCGCCGCCGTGGCGAGCAACACCGCAGCGCCAACCCATGCGGCCGCGGAGAGTCCGTCGACGAATGCACTGCGGGCCACCGCCATCAGATGATGCGTCTGCTCCGCGCCCAGCCCGTGCGCCGTCGCGAGGGCACCGGACAGGCTGCGCGCAGCGGGGGTGTCGGCGAAAGCGGTGTCGTCGAAGGACCACCGATAGACCGCGTTGAGCACACTGCCCAAGATGGCGATGCCGAAGGCGCCGCCGAACTCGCTGGAGGTCTCGAGCAGGCTCGACGTCGCACCGGCCCGCTCGACCGGCGCCACACCGACGACGTAGTCGGTGATGACGGCCGAGACGGCGACGGTGCCGCATGCCAGCAGGGTCGCACCGACCAGCACCACGGCCAACGAGTGGACCGTGGTGAGTGACGCGAGGACGATGAAGCCGCCGGCGGCGACGAGTAGGCCGACGATGATCGTCGGCGGACGTCCGAACCGCACCGACCCGGTGGCCGCCGCCGGCGCAGCGGCACCGATGAACACCGCGGGCAACAGACTCCACAGCGCGGCGCTCAGCGGCGAGTAGCTCAGCACCGACTGCAGATACTGGGTCATCATGATCGCGTTACCCAGGATGGCGAACGCCCCGACGACGTTGATCCAGATCGACGCCGAGAATCGCCGATCGGCGAACATCGATATGTCGACGAGGGGTTGGGCCAGGTGTCGCTGGCGCCACACGAAGACCGCGCCGACGCAGACCCCGACCGCGATCAGCACAACCGGGGCCCACGACCACCCCTGTGCGGCCAGCTTCTTGATGCCCTCGATGACCGGCAGGATCGCACCGAGCGCGAGCACCGCGCTGACGACGTCGACGCTGCGCCGCGGGTCACCGGTTCCACCCGGGAGCAGGATCGGTGCGACGACCAGCAACGCCACCATCACCGGCACGTTGATCAGGAAGACCGAGCCCCACCAGAAGTGCTCGAGGAGCAGGCCGCTGATGATCGGGCCCACTGCGACGCCGCCGGTGAACACCGCGCTCCACGTCGCGACCGCTTTGGCCCGCTGAGCAGGTTTGGCAAAGAGGTGCCGGACCAGCGCCAGCGTCGACGGCATGAGCGTCGCGCCCCCGACGGCCAGCAGTGCTCGCGCCGCGATGAGCATTCCCGGCGATACCGAGAACGCCGCGGCTACCGATGCGGTGCTGAACGCGATCGCACCGATCATGAGCAGCCGCCGGTGACCGATCCGGTCGGCCAACGCGCCCATCGTCAGCAGCAGGCCGGCGAGGACGAATCCGTAGACGTCGAAGATCCAGAGCTGTTGCTCGGCGGTCGCACCGAGGTCCGCCGCGATGAACGGGGCGGCGAAGAACAGCACCGATACGTCCATCGAGACGATGAGCATCGGCAGGCACAGCGCCACCATGCCGATCCAGGGGGAACGTGAGGAACTCATCACCACGCCTAACTGTGTATGTCAAATACTGTTTATGAACAAGACTGATACTAAGCGGGTTTTGTGTACGAGGCAAGCAATAAGGCGGCTAGGATGGCCGCTATGATGCCGTCGGCCACCGCGCTCCCCCGCTACCTGCAGTTGATGTGGGGCATCACCCAAGGCTCCCGCCGCGGCCCCAAACCCCGACTGGCCGTCGGAGACATCGCCCGCGCGGCGATGGAGATCGCCGACGCGGACGGACTCGACGCAGTATCGATGAAGGCCATCGCCGAACGACTCGACCTCACACCGATGTCGCTGTACCGCTACGTCGAGGCCAAGGAGGACGTCTACGAGCTCATGTTCGACGCGGCCTACGGTCCCCCTCCGCCCGGATTGGCCGCCGAGGGAGACTGGCGGTCCCGCGTGACGGCATGGACGATGGCGATCGTCGACCGTCAGCTCGCACACCCCTGGACCACTGCACTGCCAATGACCCGTCCACCGGCCGGCCCCCACACGCTGCGGTGGACCGACACGGGCATCGCCGCGTTCGACGGCACCGGACTACCCGACGCTCAACGGCTGTCGACACTGCTGTTGATCTCGGGCTTCACCCAAAACCACGTGCGGATGTCGGCCGACATGGGCGCATTCGACCCGGAGCGGGCATCGAGCGCCGACCACTACACGACGGTCTTGTCCCAGGTCATCGACGCGGACCGCTATCCCAATCTTTCGCGCTCGGTCGCGAGCGGCTACCTCGACGACGGCGGCGTCGACTTCTTCGACGAGGAGCTGCGCTTCGGGCTCGACCTCATCCTCGACGGCGTTGCCGCACGGATCGCCGACTAAGCGGCAATATCGGCGACGAGCACTGCGGCGACCTTCAACGTCGCCCGCATCGGCAGCGGAAGACCCGAGCCGTCGCTGCCGGCGGGCAGAATCCGGGGATTGACGACATGGATGTCGCGACCCTTGACGGTGATGTCGGCACCTCCGGCGGCCAGCACGTTCTTGACCCAGTTCGTCTTCCCGTGCACCAAGGCGATGGCGACCGTGTCGCCGCGGCGGAAGGCCTGCACCGTCGTCGCATAGGGCGTGCCCGACTTGCGGCCGGTGTGGTGCACCGTCGCGAAGACCGACGGCAGGTGGCCCGCGAGCCGCGACATCGGCCCGTCGAGGTGCTTGACCACGAAGTCCTCGACCCGACCCGGGATCAGCATGGGTGTCTGCGGCGTGTGATTCGGGTGCTTGGCCATTCGTCCGGGTCCTTCGCATACCAGTGGTGGATGTTCGCGCACGAGGGTACCCGGGGGTGGTCTGTTAGGTTAAGACCCATGCGCAAAACCGCCCGCGTCCCCGCAATCATCACCACCCTCGCCGCCGCGACCGCCCTCGTTCTGACCGGTTGTGGCTCCAACGACAAGACCGACAAGGCCCACGGGACCGAGCCGGAGACCGGCACCTGCCCGACCGCCGCGGCACCTGCCGACGCCAAGCCCGACTGGACTTTCAAGGGAGCGACCGGAGAGGTCAAAGTCGTCGCGCCGACGGCCAGCCACGCCCCCGGCATCACCGTCGACACACCCTTCACGGTGACCGAGACGACGATCCACACCCTGCACGAGGGCAAGGGTGACCGGGTGATCACCGTCGACGACATGGTGTCGGTCTGCTACGTGGGC
>CAZVVS010000435.1:0-4423 GCA_964630585.1 uncultured Gordonia sp. | reverse complement strand
GTTGGGGCGAAAGCCCGCACCACGTGGGCCAAGGAGATCCCGGCGAGGTAGGCCAGCAGTGGCCACAAGAACACCAGCCACGGCTTCTCCTGCACCACCGCGACGGCCAAGAAGATGACGTTGCCGGTCTGTGCGAACGCGAACACGCCGTGGTGCAGGAACAGGTAGGCGTCGATGAATCCACCGAGCGCGGTCATCAGTGCGGCTTCGACGATCCCGAGATCCGCGGGGGCCGCGGGGTCGGGTGCGGCGACCTCGGGATCCACCGCCTCCGGATCCGCTGCCGCCGGAACGGCGTCGGGGGCGGACGCATCAGCGTCGTCGGCGGACGTCATCGGGCTACGTGGCCGGGCTCGGCTTTGCGGCATCGGGTTCCGTCTCCCCGGACTCGTCGGCCTTGACCTCGGTCTCGGTCGCCGCCGCCTTGCCCTTCCCCGGCGAGAGGATCCGCCGCCACCACGGGCGCTTCTCCGGATCGTCGGAGTCGCTTCCCTCGAAATCGTCGACCCAGGCAACGCCCTTGTACACCGACCGGTACATGTTCACGGTGGTCACCACGATGATCATCACGACCGGACCGAACACGATCCCCGCGAACCCGAACATCCCCAGTCCGGCGAACACCCCGAGCATCATGAGCGCCGGCTGCAGGCGCGCACTGCGGGGCACCAGTTGCGGACGCAGGATGTTGTCGATGTTCGAGATGACGATGACGTGGAACAGGGCCACGAAGACACCACCGGCGATGTTGCCCGTCAACGCCATGCCGATGCCCAGCGGAATGGTGACGATGCCGCTGCCCAGTGGGATCACCGACAGCACGGTCAAGAAGATGACGAACATGAAGAAGCCCTGGTGGATGCCGCCGATGTAGATCGACACGGCACCAGCCAGTCCCTGGCAGAAGGCGATGACGAACTGGCCGCGCACCGTGGCGGTGACCATTGCCCCGATCTTCGCCAGATAGATGTCAGACACCTCTGGCCCCAGTGGATTGAGGTCCTTGAACACGTCGATGACCTTCTGCGCGTTGGTCAGCAACGCCAGGAAGACGTACAGGAAGATGATCGCCATTGTGAACGTCGTGGCCAGGCCGCTGGCCGAGTCACCGGCCGCGTCCATCGCAAACTTGCCGAATGCCTCGGCGACGTTGGACACCCAGTCGCGCACCCGGTCCATCGTCAGCGGTTCGACGTGGACGAACGGCACCTTGCCCAGGAATTCGTTGACCGACTGGAGTAGCCGGTCCCCCATTTCCGTCAGATCTGTCTTGTCCAACCAGGCCCGCACGCTGGAGACCATCTGGGCGATCTGCACACCGGCCATCGTGAGGATCCCCGCCAGCGGGATCCCCACGATCGCGACTGCGCTCAACAGCGTCAAGGTCGACGCCAGACCGCTGCTCATGTGTACGCGAAGACGCCGGTAAATCGGCTGGAACAGGTACGCGAGCACCGCCGCAAAGCCGATCAGGACCAGATAGTGGCGGAGAAAGTAGGCCGCGAACAGGAGGACGACCACCGTCATCGCGCCGAGTGCCCGGCGCTGGCCAGGGGTGAACTCCGCCAACACTCCCTCATCGTAGGGGTCGTACCGGCGCCCGAGGGCAACCTGGACCAGTGTTTGGAGCAGCCCAGGTTCGTTGCGGCACATCTGTCTTCGTTAGGCTTTCCCCATGGCCGGAGACATCGTCCCCATTGAGCTGGGTCTCACCGACGGAAACGCCTATACCCTCTGGGCCCCGCGCTGGCGCGAGGACGACGAGGAGTGGGAGGCGTTCCTCGGGCTCGATGAAGACCTGTACGGATTCGACGACGTCGCCCACCTCGTCGGCTACATCCGCAGCACCGACGACGAGCACGACCTCGTCGACCATCCTGCGTGGTCGACGGTCGTCGAACTGCAGGCCGACGAACTGGTACCCGACAAGCGGCACACCTATGACCTCATCGGCGTCCCCGAGCTGGCGGCCGATGATCCGACTCCGGAGAACATCGCCGAGCTCGAGGACGCGCTGGAGATCGTGCGCATCCTCGGCGAGGTGTGCGAGCTGGGCAAGATCACCAAGTTCTTCAACGGCAACCCGATCCTGGGCGCCGTCACCGCTGGCACCCGCAACTTCGTAGGACGCGACGGCCAAGACCTCTGGGTCCGCATCGGCCGGCTCATCGCCAAGCACTGGGACGACGTGATCGACGCGCTCGACGACGTGCTGGAGACCCCCGACGTGGGCGATGCCGTCGCGGCTGCCGCCGAGGCCGAACTCGCCGCCGCCGCGTCGGCCGAGGACGAAGACGAGCCCGAGGACGACGATCTCGACCTCGTCGGTGACGATGACGGGGATGACGACGAGGACGATGTCGAGTCGGCTGCGCCCCTCGTCGACGACGACGACGAAGACGACGACGACGACGAAGACGACGACACCGACACCGAGGCCGCCGAGCTGATCGAGGGTGAGATCGAGGAGGACGACTTCTGGGTCAACGTCGGCATCGACCCGATCCAGATCACGACGTCGGACGGCGAGTACCTCTCGCTGCGCTGCTACCTCGATGACGAGCCGGTGTTCCTCGGCAAGGACGGCACAATCTTCGTGTTCCCGTCGATCCGCTCGATCACGCGCTTCCTCGCCGAGGATGACGACCACGATCTTGCGAAGGTCTCCACCTTCGACGATGTGCGCGTCGCCGCGACCGACGGCATCCTCGAGTTCGAGGTCTACGACGACAACGTCTATGTGTTGCCCGGCCTCGCCGAAGACATCGCCGACGGCCCGCGCCGGATCGACGGCGAGCAGCTCGACCTGGCCGTGGAGCTACTCCTCGACGCCGGTGAGTATGCCGACGACGACACGGTCGGCGAAGCGCTGAGCTCGACCACCCCACTGGGCTGGTTCATCGACTACGCGACGAATCCCGATCCGAAGCGGTTGGCGCCGAGCCCGCCGTTCGACAACGAGTCCGAGGCGTTCCGCGCGCTGGTCCACGACTTCGAGGATCGCCTCGAGCGCAAGTCTTAACCTTTCAGCACGGCGAAACCGGGCTTGATCACGTTGTCGATCAGTTCCATCCGCTTGTCGAACGGGACGAATGCCGACTTCATCGCATTGACCGCGAAACGTTCGAAATCGGCCCAGCCATAGCCGAATTGTTCGGCCAACAGCAGGCATTCGCGACTCATCGTCGTATCGCCCATCAGGCGGTTGTCCGTATTGACCGTCACTCGGAACCGCAGCCGCGCGAGGATGTCGAACGGATGCGACGCCAAGTCGGCGACCGCACCTGTCTGCACATTCGACGACGGACACAGCTCCAGCGGGATCCGCTTATCGCGCACGTAGTTCGCGATGTCGCCCAGGCGCGCCCCGGCCAGTGATTGCGACGACTGCGCCCCGACCGGCAACTCCACGTCGTCGATGACCCGCACGCCGTGCCCGAGCCGATCGGCGCCGCAATAGCCGATGGCCTCCTTGATCGACGGGAGTCCGAACGCCTCGCCGGCGTGGATCGTGTACCGCATGCAGTGGGCACGCAGATAGTCGAAGGCGTCGAGGTGGCGCGTCGGCGGGTTGCCCGCTTCCGCCCCGGCGATGTCGAACCCGACGACGCCGTCGCGGCGGAACCGCACTGCGAGCTCGGCGATCTCGGTCGACCGCGCTGCGTGACGCATCGCCGTTACCAGGCACCTGACGACGATCGGACGTCCGGCGGCGGCGGCAGCGCGCTGACCGTCCTCGAATCCCCTAAGTACCGCGGCCATCACCTCGTCGAGGGTCAGGCCCCGCTCAAGGTGTAGCTCGGGCGCAAACCGGACTTCGGCGTAGACCACGCCGTCGGCGGCAAGGTCCTCCACGCACTCGAATGCGACGCGGCGCAGTGCCGCGGCGGTCTGCATCACCGCGACGGTGTGTCCGAAGGTCCGCAGATACCGCACGAGCGACCCGGCGTTGGCGTTGTCGACGAACCACCGGCCCAACTCGGCGGGGTCCTCGGTGGGCAGTTCCCTATAGGCGGACTCGCGGGCGAGGTCGATGATCGTGGCGGGCCGCAGACCTCCGTCGAGGTGATCGTGCAGCAGCACCTTCGGAGACAGGCGGAGGTTCTCGATGGTTATCGGCGCGCCCGACCCGCATGAGGGGTCGCCGGGCGTGACGGAGGTCGTCTCAGCGCTCATGTGTTGAGCGTGACACAGATTCCGGGTGAGACATTCTCCACACCCTGATCTCTTTGGAAACACCTCGATAACAGCGAACAACGGCCTGTGACCGCGCTATTTCCGTCCCTTTACCAGAGGCAGCATTGGTAAGGCAAACCTTAGTTCCGATCAGTTGGATCAGAAAAGTATTCGGGCGCTTTCTCACTACGGCTGAGCAGGGTTTAGAGTCATTCTCATCTGGTCCTAAGAAACCACGTTCGGAGGC
>CAZVVS010000434.1:0-4431 GCA_964630585.1 uncultured Gordonia sp. | reverse complement strand
GCCAGCCGCCGGTCACTTCAGCCCCTTCGTCGCCCGGTTTCACCCGCGCACTCGGCGATTTCCAGGAATAGATTCCCCGGCAAAATTAGCAGGAAATCATACCGAAACGCGGGCTACGGGCAACGCTCGCCTGACCATGTTTGCCCTAGTCAGGGCGATTCTTACGCCGTGATCAGGCTTGTTAAACAAGCGGGACCACCTTGCTAATCTTCGCTGCATCTCGACAGCCGTGGACTGCTCAGTCCCTCGCCATGTCGACAAACCGGCTCAGATGGAGTTGGTGCGCGACGGTGATCGTCTGCGTCGGACCGTTGCGGTGCTTGCCGACGATGATGTCTGCTTCGCCGGCGCGGGGGTCGTCGCGCTCGATCGCATCGGGTCGGTGCAGCAGGATGACCATGTCCGCATCCTGCTCCAGACTTCCCGACTCGCGCAGGTCTGAGACCTGAGGGCGTTTGTCCGTGCGTTGCTCCGGGCCACGGTTGAGCTGGGAGATCGCGATGACCGGGACCTCTAGCTCCTTGGCCAACAGCTTCAGCGAGCGGGAGAACTCCGACACCTCTTGCTGGCGCGACTCGACTTTCTTGCCCGAGGTCATCAGCTGCATGTAGTCCACGACGACCATCTTGAGATCGTGGCGCTGCTTGAGGCGACGGGCCTTGGCGCGGATCTCCATCATCGTCAGGTTCGGGGAGTCGTCGATGAACAGCGGCGCCTCGGAGATCTCGCCCATTCGACGGGCCAGGCGCGTCCAGTCGTCGTCGCTCATCGAACCGGCGCGCATATCGGCCAGCTTCACCTTCGCCTCCGCCGACAGTAGGCGCATGACGATCTCGTTCTTGCTCATCTCCAACGAGAACATTGCGCCGGTGAGCCCGTGGTGGATCGAGCACGACCGCAGGAAGTCCAGGGCCAGCGTCGAATTGTGGGTCGGCACCATCGCCTCGCCGGCCAGGTACAGGTGGTCGGGATTGTCGACCTGCACGCAGCGCACCGGCACGCTCGGCACCGGCGTGATCGCGACGATCCGCCGCGAATGGCTCGGTCGACGCAGCTCCTTATGCCGGATTGCCTTGTGGTGGACGGTGAACACGTCGTCGTCGGCTTCGACGCTCAGCCAACCCGACGCCAGCCGTCGGTACGTGTAGCCCAGCCCGGCGACGAGGTCGCCGACGATGAAGGTCATGTGCCGCGTCGCGGCGGCGACGGTGATCCGCCCGTCGTCCTCGACGATGGCGCGCGCATCGAGAATGCCGGCCAGCAGGGCGCGGCGCTGCGCGATCGAGCCGCGCAGGTACTCCACCGGCACCTGACCGCCCAGGTCGGCCATCAGCGTCAGGACGTCGACCTCGCCCTCGGCGTCGATGCGCATCCCGATCTCCGGGTCGTCGAACGCCATTCCGGCCAGCGCGCCCACCGTGTACGGGCCGTATGCGAAACGTCGGCGCGGCAATTCGAGCGGCTCGGCGTTCCGTACGGACGCGCAGCCGACGTAGGGCCGCAGCTGTTCGGTCGTGGCGACGACGACATGGTCGTCGATCTGCGACTGCCACTGGTGCTCGGCGTCGGCGACGAGCACCCCACCGTCGTCGAAGCGCACGGCGTAGCAGGTCCGCTCGGTGAGGACGTCGGTGCTGGCGACCACCTTCGTCGGCTTCCCGTCGGCGCCGATGAGGAGGTCGCCGACGGCGACGTTGCCCATCGTGGTCCAGCCGCTCGGCGTCGGCAGCGGGGTGTCGAGCGCGAGCGCCTTCCCGACACCGGGACGCGCCGCGACGATGATCATCTGGCCCGGGTGCAGCCCGTTGGTCAGCTTGTCGAGATCGGCGAAGCCCGTCGGCACGCCGAGGGAGATCCCGCCGCGCGACGCGATCGAATCCAGCTCGTCCATCGTCGGCTGGAGCAGCTCCTCGAGTGGGAGGTAGTCCTCGGAGGTGCGACGTTCGGTGACGTCGTACACCTCGGCCTGTGCGCGGTCGACGACCTCGGCGATGTCTTGGCCCTCGCCGCCGGCATAGCCGAATTGCACGATCCGCGTACCGGCCTCGACAAGCCGCCGCAGAATCGCCTTCTCCGCCACGATCTCCGCGTAGAACCCGGCGTTGGCCGCGGTCGGCACTGTTGAGATCAGGGTGTGTAGATAGGGGGCGCCGCCGACGCGCTTCAGTTGACCGCGGCGCTCCAGCTCGGCACCGACGGTGACCGCATCCGCGGGCTCGCCCTTGTTGAATAGGTCGAGGATCGCGTCGTAGACGGCCTGGTGCGACGGCAAGTAGAAGTCGCCGGGACGGATCTTCTCCAGCACGTCGGCGATCGCGTCCTTGGAGAGCATCATTCCGCCGAGGACGGATTGCTCTGCGGCTTGGTCTTGGGGCGGCTGCCGACCGAACTCCTCGTTCGGCAGGTCGTCGGGCATCGGTTCGTGACCCTGGTCCTCGGTCACAGACACACGCCCACCCCCTTCCTGGATGTCATCCAGTCCCCGCGTTTGGGCCGCGTCGGCCCGCCTTCATGTCCTTGATACGGCAGACCCCTGACAACGGCGGCTTCGGGAGGTTCCCGCGGCGTTCTCGGTGCCGTCCCGCCTCCGCGTCGTCGAAGGGCCTAGCGATTCAACTTTGGGAAGAGTAAGGGCGATTCGGGAAACGCTCAAACAGCGCCCTGTGGACAGTCTGTGGAGAACTTGTGGATTGTTGCGCATTCACCGTGAAGGACTGTGGACAAATCGGGGGAAAACTATCTGGTGACGCGAGATATCTGATTGTTTTCCCTGGCTATCAAGGGTTTTCGTTGTCCACAGCAGGTGACTTTTGTCCCGTTCGGCGTGTCGTGCGCAACGCGCCGAAACAACTCTCAAGCAAACCCTCAACCTCGCGTAGGCGTCGATAATGTGAACGGCATCACAACGGTCGGCGTCTGCGGTGCGGGTCCCTGGACGGTCGCTGGGAATTATCCCCAGGTGTCCCGGGCCTCGGCGTTCCGTGATGGAATGTCACTCGACAACACAAGGGGAGAATCCGCATGAAGAAGCTACTGCTGCGCGCGATGACGGCCGTCGTCGCCGTCGGGTCTGCGCTTGCTCTCGCGCCAGGATTGGCCACCGCCGCGACCCCGCCCGAACTCGACTTCGCCGCCTATCCTGCCGTCGACGCCAACCGCTACGTCTCGTACAACTACGACAACAGCGGCCGCGCATTCTTCCGTGCCGGCGAGTTCTACTGCTCCATCGGCTCGCGTCCGGGCCGAGTCGCCTGCAAAGGCCGTCCTGCCACCGCCCCGCCCGGAATGCAGGGCGTCCTGCTCAACAACCACCAGGGCCCGTGGTGGGTCACGCCCGCGGGGTTGGCCGCGCCGACCATCAGCCTCGTCCCCGAGGCGTACTTCCGGGCTCCAGTGCTGCCGGTGAAGCGCAGCATCCACATCTACGACGTCACCTGCGCGCGTCCTCGTCCCGCCGTCGTGTCCTGCATGTGGACCGCGGGCCGCGGATTCGTCATCAGCCCGAAGTGGCACAAGTTCTACGCGCCCCGCGATGTGCGCGACGCAAACCCGCCGTCGCATCTGCTGCCGCCGAGCTTGCGGTAGGTCTTCGCTCTGGGTCTCGATACACTCCGCTCTTTCGTCGCGGAGCACTCGACCACCGTTGCGCCGACCGAGCCCGGATTCGCGCCGAGTGAGCCCGGATTCGCGTCGAGTGAGCCCAGACAAAACGAAACCGCCGCCCGGGATCAACCGGGCGGCGGTTTCGTTTGCGTGCTAGTTACTCCGCGACGACGGCCAACTCGAAGTTGGCGGCGACGTTCGGGTGCAGCTTCACGATCACCGGGTAGGTGCCGGTGGCTTTGATGTGGCCCTTGGGCAGTTCCACGTTGCGCTTGTCGACGGAGGGCCCGCCAGCGTTCTTGATGGCACCGACGACGTCATTGACGGTCACCGAGCCGAACAGCTTGCCCGAGTCGTGCGTGCGCACGCCCAGCGACACCGACGCGAGGCCCTCGAGGGCCTGCTTCAGCTCGTTGGCGTGCTCCACGTCGCGCACCTCGCGGGCCTGCTGGGCCCGCTTGATGCCCTCGACCTGCTTCTCGGCGCCACGGGTGGCGACGATCGCGAGGCCGCGGGGCAGCAGGTAGTTGCGGCCGTAGCCGTCCTTGACCTCGACGGTGTCGCCGGCGACACCGAGGTTCTCGACAGCGGCAGTCAGGATGAGCTTCATCAGTCTGATCCTTCCGCTTATCGGCCCGACGAGGTGAACGGCAACAGCGCCACCTCGCGCGAGTTCTTGACGGCGATCGCGACGTCGCGCTGGTGCTGCACGCAGTTACCAGTCACGCGACGCGACCGAATCTTGCCGCGGTCCGACAGGAACCGACGCAGAAGCGCGGTGTCCTTGTAGTCGATGACCTGGCCCTTGTCCTTGCAGAAGCTGCACGC
>CAZVVS010000433.1:0-4457 GCA_964630585.1 uncultured Gordonia sp. | reverse complement strand
TCGAGCTGAATGACTGGCCCAACGCGTTCGTCGGCCGAGGGCACGACCCCGACCACGAGGCGCTCATGCCGATGGTCGTGGTCGCGACCAAGCCTCCGCCGCCCGAGTTGCTCGACCTGCTCCTCGCCGCCCGCCCATCTGCTGTGGCGGTGGTCGTGGCCGACGTGTTCGAGGGTGCACTCACGACGATCACGTGCGACGAGGAGACGATCCACCTCGACGACGTAGACCTGTCGTTCGTCCCGCAACAGGTCGACGAGACCGCACTCGAAGACATGGGGCGTCTCATCTGCATCCCGGCGCCAGATCTCGAGGGTGAGGACGACCACCGCGAAGGGTTCGACCTCGAGGAGGACGCTCCGCCCCCTACCGAAGCGATCGAGGAGGTCGAGCCGTCGGAGCCGGCCAGCCCGCCCGAGTACGAGGTCCTCGTGCGCCTGCTCGGCGACATCCGGGTCGAGGGCGGTGCCAAGAAGCTGCACCCGAAGCCGACAGCGGTCCTCGCCTACCTGGCCCTCAACCGGTCGGTGACCTCCGAGCGCCTCGAGGAGGCCTGCTGGTTCGGCTCGAACGGCACGTCACATCGCAAGCGCCTGCGAGAGACGATGAGCATCTGTCGCGATGCCATCGGCTCTCACCACCTCCCGCCGAACGAGCACGGCACCTACGTCATCGGCGACGCGGTTCGAACCGACGTCGAACTGTTCGACTGGCACGTCGCCCAGGCGGAGCATCAAGACCCGGCTGACGCCGTCGAGAGCTACCGCTCCGCGCTCAACCTCGTGACCGGCCGACCCTTCAGCTACGGCAACCAGGCGCGCGCCTCCTACGGCTGGGTCGACTTCGAGCACCACGCCACCACCTGGGAGCTCCGCATCGCCGGGGTGGCCAAGGCCTTCACCGAGCTCTGCATCGACCTCGGCCAGCCCAACGCCGCCGTCGAGGATCTCCGACGCCTCCTCCAGGCCGCCCCGCTCAACGGTGGCGTCGTCGCCGCGCTCATGCGAGCCCATATCGAGTCCGGCGACCGCTCCGCCGCTGAACACGTGTACCAGGAGCACACCGCTGCGCTCGAGCAAGCCGACCTCGGCGATCCGGATGAGTCGGTCGAGCAACTGCGTATCGAGTGGGGCGACGTGGCACCCCGGCCTCGCCCGCTCCCTTGAGCAGGGACGCGGCTCGTCGTCGGCTAGAACGGCAGCGGCAGTTGGGTGGGCCCGATGCCCTTGGGTAGGACCGTGCCGGCCGACATGTTGACATCGAACTCGACGGTGCTAGCCGTCCGCATGACCAACATGGCGTACACGCCGACGACCGCCACGCGCTGCCAGTCGGAGTCCGTCGCGCTGGACACCTCGAGCATTCGCGTTTCGAAGCGGATGTCGTCGAGGGCACCCGGTGAGAGAAGGTCAGCCGTGTCGAACTCGGGGAATCGGCGCATGACGTCGAGGAAGATCCGCGTGACCACGGCTTCCTCGATGTCCTGCGAGCGGGCGCCATCCTCCACTCGCCGGAGGTCCGAATCGCTCCGCCGCTTCTTCCCCAGCATCGCTCGCATGACTGGTGACCAGCCCATCACAGCAAGGTTCGCGAGGTGCATCAGGTCGTGGTGCCGGTAGCCATCGTCTGCCCACGCGTTGTCGTCGACGACGTCACCCACCTCCATGCCGTCGATCCGGAGTCTCGTGCGCCGATAGGGCACTGCCTGCACATCGCCAACCTCGGCGACAAGGTGTCGCGGAAGCTGTTCAACAGCGGCTCGGTCATCGTCGAAGAAGGGCATCTCGCGCTCGCGCATCGGCTGTGCCGCGAGGGCACCGATGCAGAGCTCCTCGCCGCCGACGATCAGCACGCGAGCGCGGTGATCGAGGCACCAACCGACAGGTTGAGGCGGGAGACCGTCGTAGGTAGTGCGGATGCTGCAACCTGAGCGGGTGGTCCGATGCTGGCCCATGTCGTGCCCCTAGGTCTGATGAATCATTCCTAGGAGCGTAAATGATACGATCAAATATTGACCAGGCGTGTCACCAAAACGCTATGTACGGCGGCGACAAATGACAGGCGCGTAGTTACAACGGGAGCGAAGCAGTGGGACGCAAGAAGGAACTCACAATGTGGCAGCTAGAGGTGCTCTTGGAGGCCTTCCAGCAGTCCGAGCGCGGTGCCGACCCGGCGCCCACGCTCTCCGACGTTGCTTCGAGCCTGGGTGCGACGCGTCAGCAGGTGGTCGGTGCCCTCGATCGCCTCGAGGAGGCGCTTGCGACAGGTGATGAGGTTAGGGCGCGCCTTGTGGAGGAGCGGAGTGATGGCCTGTACATCGCCCACCGCTCGCTCGCCGAGCGGGCGCGCTCGATCCTCAACGAGCTCGAGGAGTTCAAGCGCGAGGCGCAGACCGGTTCGGGCCGATGGTGGATCACCTGCGACGGATACTGGGCACACCTCGCGTTGTTCCTCGCCGACGCGATTCTCGATCTGGAAGCGAGGCACGAGAACGTGCACGTCGAGCTGGCGGCACAGTTCGGAGAGTCCCGCTCCCAGGGCGGATCGGGCCTTGCTGGACGCGTTCGACGGGGCGAGGTCGACATCGCGATCGCACCCTCTCCGATCGAGCCAGTGCCGATTCCTGGTGTCGAACGTCAGTCCACCCATCGGGTGCTGTTGCTCGCCGCGATTGGTCCGGACCATCCCCTTCAGCACAGGGCGCAGGGCGGGCGCCTCGACGTTCGCGAGTTGGCCGATCCTGAGATCACGCTACTCACGAGCCCGAAAGGTCACTTCAGTCGGGACCTGATCGACCTGTACCAGACGCCTCAAGCCAAGTTCCGGACGGAGATCGTGGGCGTCGAACCGTTGGCGCTTGCGGCGCTTGGTGTGGCTGGATCGCGGACCCCAGTGGTGGCGAGTGACAGCGCCCTGTCGCTCAACGACTTGCCCCTCCCGACAAGCTGGCTCTACCTGGTCGACCCGGCCGGTCGGCTTCTGGGCCGTGAGTACTCGGTGTATCACCGAACCTTCGTGGAGAAGTCCGAGCGCAGCTCCGTCTACGGCGACACGCGCTTCGTTCCGAGGGAGGTGGATGAGTGTCTCCGGGAGCTGGCACAGATGGTCGTCGACCGCGCAAGCGCAAGCCTCGGGGCGCGCGATCCCTGGCCTGATGAGCCACTGGCAGGTGAAGAGCCCCGACCACGGGGTCGCCCTCCACGTCGGCGATGAGGTGGGGTCGAGGTCAGCTCGAGCCAAGAAGTGGACCTCAACTAGTACGAGCACCCGCTCGTCGGGAGTGACGCTGGGGTGAGGGGTTGGCCGGTCACGATGCCGACGAGCAGGGCCTGAGGGCACCTCGCGGTGCCGTCGACCTTGATGGCGAAGTGGAGGTGGGGGCCGGTGCTGTTGCCGGTCGAGGCGCTGTCCATGAGGTGCTGGCCGACCGTGACGCGGTCGCCGGTGGCGATGGCGTGGCTGCCGGGGAGGCCGTGGCAGTAGGTGTACTGGGCGCCGTCGTCCCCGTTGAGGATGACGCCGATGCCGCAGCTTCCGCTGGTCGGGGTCGAGATCACAACGCCGTTGGTGACGGCGTAGATCGGGGTGCCGGTGGGCACCGGGATGTCGGCGGCGGGGTAGTCGTGATGGGGCTTCGTGAACCACTCCGGATGCTCGTCGTACCAACGGCGCTCCACCGGCAGTGCGTAGTCGCCGGCCTCAGCCAGATCGCCGTAGGCGCACCCCGCCGAGGTGCCGTCCCACGGTGTCGCCGCCGTCTGGCCCGCGGCTTCGAGCATCGAGCCGTAGACGTCGCTGAGCAGCGTCCAGTAGGTCGGGGAGGTCGCCCACGTTCCGGCGAGCCCGCCCCACGTCGTGGCTGAGGCGCCGGCATTGGGGGAGACATCGGGGTTGGCGAGGGGGACGTCGTTGCCTCCGGCGTACTTCTTCAGCAGTTGGATGTGGGCGCGTACGCCGATGATCGGATCGGCGAACCCGGCACCGGAGGCGGCGCCGTCGTAGTGGGCGATGCCGGCGAAGTTGTTGATCGACGTGTCGCTGTTGGTGAAGTAGCCGGTCTCGGCCACGGCCTGCGCGAAGGCCATGTCGCCCCGCACGCCCTCGGCATCGCCCTCGCTGAGGTAGACGGCGATGAGGTCGCCGATGTCCATCTGCAGGCGCGTCGGTTGGCCCCGTCCGTTTGAGGTCCACCAGGCGCGCATGTCGGCGACGGTGAGCGTGGAAGGTCCGAGCAGACTCGGGGTGCCGTCGTCCTCCACCTCGGCTGGGTCGGAGGCTCCGCAGCCCGGGGAGCCGCCGGCTGCGGCGACCGCGAGGAACGGGATGGCGACGAGGCCGCCGATGAACAACAGGAACGTGAGGGCGATGGCCGAGGCCACCTTCGTTGGCTTCTCCATGCGGATGTAGGCCGCGGATCGGCGAGGTTCCCGCGCAACTTCTTGTCGGTTTTCGACCGG
>CAZVVS010000432.1:0-4464 GCA_964630585.1 uncultured Gordonia sp. | reverse complement strand
GTCTGCGCGATGTAGGCCTCGGGTTGGTAGTAGTCGTAGTACGAGACGAAGTACTCGACGGCGTTGTTCGGCAGCATCTCGCGCAGTTCGTTGGCCAGCTGGGCGGCGAGCGTCTTGTTGGGCGCCATCACGAGTGTCGGGCGCTGGATCTTCTCGATCAGCCAGGCCGTCGTCGCCGATTTACCGGTACCCGTCGCACCCAACAGCACGATGTCGCGCTCACCCTCGTTGATCCGCCGTTCCAACTCCGCGATGGCGGCGGGCTGGTCGCCGGCCGGTTCGAGGTCGCTGACGACTTCGAAGCGCGCATCGGCCCTCTCGATCTCACCGATCGGACGGAACTCGGAGTGCGCGAGCACCGGTTTCTCTGCGGGGAACGCCATGCGTACAGGATAGGCGGGGCGTCTGACATCCCCTCTCGGGCGACGGCGTGAGATGCCGGGCGGGCGTCGGACCCCGCAGCTAGGTTGAGACCATGACCGACACCGCGCATCCCCTCAAAGTCGAGGTCTTCGACGTCCCGGCGATGACGAACACCGACCCGAAAGGCTTCGTGAGGGCCGTCGACGAGTACCGGGTCACCGACTACGGCCTCTACATGTCCCGTCCGACCCCCGGCCACGACAAATTCTTCTGGCTGGAGAGCTGGCTGCTCCCCGCCCTGGACCTGCGCGCCAACATCTTCCACTTCCACGACCCGCAGTACCGGCCTGGACAGCGCCTCTACCTCGATGTCGGCGAGTTCTGGGGACCCGACGACGACGATCGCTGGCACGCGCGGGACTGGTACCTCGACCTCGTCGACGTCGACGAGAAGCCCTTGGAGCTGATCGACGTCGACGAGATCTTCGACGCCCACGCCGCCGGGTACCTCACCACCGAGCAGTGCGAGAAGGCCATCACCACCGCGACAACGGCCCTGGTGGGCGCCGCCGAACACCGCCACGACGTGCAGGCCTGGCTCGACGAGCAGGTCGGCGAACCAGTCACCTGGCGCGTCTCGCCTCCGCCGCGGCCCTAGCGGGCATGGGAAGGACTACCCGACGACCCGCTACCCGACGACGCCGCGGACGATCGCCGGTCGGCCCGGATCGGCCGAGGCAAAGGTGCCCGACGCGTCCGCCGGGAAACCACCGGCGCGCAGCAGCTCGGGCAGCGCGGCCGCCGCCTCGGCGTCGCGCGCGGTGATCTGCAGCGAAGTCACCGGTTCGCTGCCGGTGACCGTGACAGCGGTGGCCTTGTCGCCGGCCACCGCCCAGAGCCGGTTGGTCAGCCGCGTCGGCAGCGACTCCGGGTTGGGATCGCGCGCAACCAACTCCGGTCGCGCGGTAGCCGGGATCCCTGCGCGAACGTTGGCCTCGTACGGCACGAGGCGCTGCGTCCACAGATCGATGGCCTGCCCGGCCAACTCCGCCTCCGAACCGTGGTTGGTCAGCCATGCGTCGGCGACCGCGTGGCGCTGTTCGTTCGTCGCTTGCGCGGCGATGCGGGCCCGGGCATCAGCCTCGTCGAGCCCGCGCGAGTTCACCAGGCGGTACACGCGCAGCTCGACGTCGGCGTCGACGACGATGACGAGGTGGAAGAACGGCGCGGTGTGGTTCTCGACGAGCAGCGGGATGTCCTGGACGACGATCGCATCGGCCGGTGCCGCGTCGAGCAGCTCGGCGGTGCGTGCACCGATGCGCGGATGAGTGATGGCGTTGAGTTTGCCGCGCGACTCGTCGTCGACGAAGGCCTTGGCGGCCAGTGCCGCGCGGTCCAACTCACCGTCGGTGCCAATCACATCGCTGCCGAACGCCTCCTCCAGGGCCGCGAGGCCCGGCGTGCCGACGGCCACAACGTCGCGGGCGATCTTGTCGGCGTCGATCAGGTACGCGCCCCGTTCGATGAAGGTCCTCGCCACGGTCGACTTGCCCGCGCCCATGCCACCAGTCAGTCCCACTCGGATCACGCCCACCAGTGTGGCAAACGTCTCCCCCTATCGCGACCGGCGGTGTTGGAACGACGTTTGCCGGGCACGATCAACTACCCTCATGCCCCATGACCTATCCGCCGGGTCCCAGCGGCCCGCAGTACCCGCCGCCGGGGCAATACCCCCCTCCTGGGCAGTACCCGCAGCCCGGGCAGCCCCCGGCTCCCAGTCAGTACCCGACTCCCGGTCAGTACCCGACTCCTGGCCAGTACCCCCCGCCGCCGGGCGCCTATCCGCCCCCACCACCGAAGAAGTCGTCGACGGGCCTGATCGTCGGCCTGGTCGTCGGCGGTCTGCTGCTGTTGGCCTGCTGCGGCGGCGGAGCGGTGCTGTTCGCCCTCGACAAGTCCGACTACTCATCGTCACGGCCGTCGCGCTCGACCGCCCTGAGGGGCCAGTCGATGGAGGCCAAGTTCAAGTCCGGCATGCTCGCCAGTGTCCCGCCGGTCGGCATGGCACCGACGTCGGCCTTCCTGCCCGGCTACCCGGACCCGACGGTCTGGCTGCACCGGACGTTCACCGAGTCCTCCCCGTTCAGCGTCATCGTCAGCAACAACCCCGACGTGAACTGCGGGATGACCCCCGCCTTGCAGACCGGCGAGGCTGCCGCGGCGTGCTACTCGCCGAAGTACTACCGCACGATCTTCCTGTACTGGACACCTGCCATGGACGACGCGACCAAGAAGTTCATGCTGGCCTTCGGATGGGCGGGGTCGCGCCAGTGGTGGGAGCAGTTCGACGTCATGCAGTCGGTCGAGAGCCAGGCCGTGACGAAACTGCCGGAGTGGCGCAAGGTGCTGCAGTCCGACGCGATCTGCCGTGTCCTGTCCTGGGGCGGATACTCGGCAGCGGTCGCCGATCGCATGGGCGGATGCCCGACGTCGAGCTGGTCGACCGGCTGGTTGCGGACCCAGGCGCAGGCGCTGGGCGTCACCGTCCGGCAATACTGACGCGCTCAGCGCACCGCGATCCCGGCGGCAGCGAACCCGCGGGCGTGCAAATCGGCCACGGCGTCGGCGTCGATGCCGACGCAATAGTCCTTGAGCACGGTCGTGCGCAGGCCCGCCTCCGCGGCGTGGATCGCCGTCTGCTTCACGCAGTAATCGGTGGCGATTCCCACGACGTCGACGTCGGTGATGCCGTGTGCCCGCAAGTGGTCGAGCAGCAGCTCCTCGTCGTCGGTGACACCCTCGAACCCGGAATACGCCGCGCTGTAGTGGCCTTTGAACACACGGACCACTGGAATCGCATCCACGCGCGCCACCTCGTCGTCGAGCGCGGCGATGATCCGCGCGCCCGACGATTCGGCAACGCAATGGACCGGCCAGGAGACGTGGAAGTCGGGTTCCTCACCCTCGGCCGCGAAGTGCTCGCCCGGGTCGATGTGCCAATCCTGCGTCGTCACCAGCAGGTCGTACTGTGCGAGGAAATCGTCGTCGCGCAACGCCGCGACCAGCCGATCGGCGACGGCGGTCCCACCGGCGACCGCGAGTGAGCCGCCCTCGCAGAAGTCGTACTGGACGTCGACGATGATCAGTGCTTTACCGGCCACGCCTCGATTGTAGTGAGAATGCGCGACGGCCCGCCGACTCCGGTGAAGGAGTGGCGGGCCGTCGGTCCTGAGGGCTATTCAGGTGGTCTAGGCGCTCCCGCCGAGCTCGGCGTCGAGGCGGAGAATGCCCGAGCCGTCCTCGTTGACCATGCGGGCACGGCCGAGGATCTCGCTGACCACGGCCTCCTCCTCGATCTGCTCGCTGACGAACCAGTCGAGAAGCGAACGCGAATCGATGTCGCGGGCCTCGTCGGCGGCGAAGTACAGCTCACGGATGCTCTGGGAAACCTCGCGCTCGGCCTCCAGCGCCACGTCGAAGGTCTCGGTCACGCTGGTGACCTTCACCTTCGGCGTCTTGATATCGCCGATGACGGGGTGGTTGTCGCGGTCGGTGAGGTGCTTGATGAGCTTGTCGGCGTGGGTGAGCTCCTCGTCGGCGTGGCTCTTGAGCCACTTGGAGATGCCGGGGAGGTCCATCAGCTCCAGCTCGATCGCGAGCTGGCGGTAGAGCATCGCCGATTCGTACTCCTTGGTGATCTGCTTGATGAATGCCTTTTCGAGGCTTGCTGTCATCTTCATACCGACGAGTGTAGAGAGAACAAATGGCTTCTACCAGCAAGTATTGCCTTCGCTTAGGCAACTTTGGCTAAGCTAATGCCATGAAACGGTCATCGATCGCCACCGCTGGAATGCTCGGTTTTATGCTTCTCGGATCGGTCTTCACGGCACCGATCGCCGACGCGGCTCCCCGCGTCGACTACACCTTGCGCGTGTGCGCGAGCGACAAAACCCCGACGCGCGCGACGATCACCTACGGTGTCGGGCTCGGCGAGTCCGTCGCCGAACAGGGCACCACCGACCGCTGGCTCGGCGAGGGCTGCTGGGAGCGGACCGTGCCCGCCACCACGATCGACGGGGCCGGTGTCCGGGCCATCGCCGA
>CAZVVS010000431.1:0-4465 GCA_964630585.1 uncultured Gordonia sp. | reverse complement strand
CGGGTCGGCCGGCGAGGTGATGGTGCGGCCATGCAGCTCGACAGTGCCCAGCGGAGCGACGATGTCGCGGGAGAAGTGCTCCGACGCGACTTCGGGCAGCAGGTAGAAGACGTCTTCGACGACGAATCCCGCGAAGACGTCGATCGCCCGACCGCCCTCTTTGTCGGGGACGATCACCTTGAAGTCGCCCGCGGAGAACCGCCACGTCCAGTAGCCGGCCTCGATCATGACCCGTTCCAGCGCGTAGGACTCACGCATGACGTCGACCGGCGTCGTGTGCTTGCTGAGGTAGGCGACGTCGGCGTCGGAGTCGTGGGCGATGAACGTGCCCTCCCGAACGGCGCCGAGCAGCGCGCCATAGGCGAGGAAGGCGTCCACCCCGGCCCCGGTGAGCCGCGCCAGCACGTCCTCCACCGCGTCGAGCAGTGAATCGATGGTTGCCTGGCCACGCTGCGCGAATTCGCACTGCAGGTCACCGGATTTGTCGACGGTGAGCGGGCGCCCGGCGCGGTCGACGACGCTGACGCGCGCCTCGGAATCGTCGAAGGCGTACTCGTCGTCGAAGAGGTGGCGTCCCGTCGAACGGTCGAGGACGGTGATGCGGGTGCTGCCCCGCAGGTACGGCTCGAGACTCGCGGGCCAAGGCGCGAGTCGGTGGGGGACGCCGACGCGCAGCACGCGTGAGGTGTCCCGCTGCGATTGGAACGACCAGACGCGATTCCCGTCGAACGCGACGTCGATCACCGACGGGTCCGCGGAGTCGACGGTGACACCGTCGCCGCTCACGCCGGCGGTCCGGTGCTCAGTCATCTGCGCAGGTCAGGGCCGGGTGAACGGGCCGTGTCGTGCTGGTGGACATGGAACCAACACCGTAATCGCGACCCGGGGCGGGCGGCGGGATGGAATCAGGCTGATCCGATTGCGTTCACGGTTCGAGTGGTTCCAGTGGCTCGGTGAGCGGTCGGGCCATGGCGGTGCGCGGCCACCGGTCCAATCCGAGTTCTGCTTCGTATGATCGGACGGCTGTCAGACCTGCGCCGAGTTGCTCGGGGGCGACCCTGCGGAATCCGAGCCGTTCGTAATAGGGCGCATTCCAGGGCACCTCGACGAAGGTGGTCAGGGAGAGCCCGTCGAGGCGCTGCTCGCGCGCCCAATCGCTCACATGCTCGATCAGTAGGGCGCCCAGGCCCTGACGCGCGTGTGCCGGGTCGACGGTGACCTGCTCGATATGGGCCATGCGGTCGACGAGGTCGACGAGGACGTAGGCCGTCGGATTGTCGGTTTCATCGGTGGTGACCCACGCCCGACCCGACGCGGTGTACGCGTCGAGCTCGGCGTCGCTGAACGGATCATCGTCGGCGATCGCGTCCATCCCGACCGTCCGGAACGCCTGGCCCGCCCGCCGCTCGATTTCCTGGATCGCGGGATAGTCCGCCGGTCGTGCGGGTCGAATCATGGGACTCGAACCTACACTTCAAGTCGCGAGGTTGCGACGACGAGGAGGATGCGATGAGCAGGTACGACCTCGTGGTGGTCGGGGCCGGGATTCTCGGTCTCGCGGTGGCCCGCGAATGGTTGGCCCGCCACGACGGCGCGCACATTCTCGTCGTCGAAGCCGAGTCGGGGGTCGCGGCCCATCAGACGGGCCACAACTCCGGTGTCATCCACAGCGGGATCTACTACCAGCCGGGATCGCTGAAGGCCAAGCTGTGCGTCGAGGGATCGCGCCTCATGTACGACTTCATCGCCGAGAACGAGATCGCATTCGAGCGGTGCGGCAAGCTGATCGTGGCGTTGGACCGCGACGAGCTTGCACGCCTCGACGATCTGGAATCGCGCGGGCGGGCGAACCAGGTCGTCGGGCTCCGTCGGATCGGTGCCGAGGAGATCCGCGAGATAGAACCCAGGGCGGTCGGGTTCGCGGCGCTCCATTCGCCGGAGACAGGAATCGTCGACTACGCGCAGGTCGCGCGCGCCATCCACCGTCAGTTGGAGGCGGCCGGCGTCGAATTCCGATTCGGCACACGAGCCGAATCGGTGAATGCGACATCGGACGGTTGCCGGGTCGACCTCGGCAACGACGAGGTGAGCGCTCGCCGCGCCATCACGTGTGCGGGCCTGTGGTCCGACCGGCTGGCACAAGCATCCGGGGGAGGGGCAGACCCTCGGATCGTGCCGTTCCGGGGCGGCTACCTGCAGTTGCGCCCAGGGAAGGAGTCGTTTGTCCACGGCATGATCTACCCCGTTCCCGATCCCACGCTGCCCTTCCTGGGCGTCCACATCACCAAGCACATCGACGGATCGGTGTCGCTGGGGCCGACCGCGATGATGGTGGCGAGCCGCGACGGTTACACGTGGCGGAGCTTTAGCGTGCGTGATGCGTGGCAGACCGCGACGTGGCCGGGCACGTGGCGGCTGGCGCGACGGTATTGGCGCACGGGCATCCACGAATTGTCGATGGCGAGCAGTCGCAAGGCGTTCGTCCGGGAAGCCGCGCGTTACGCGCCCGGCTTGACCGTCGACGACCTCGACGGCACCGTTCACGCCGGAACCCGGGCCCAAGCGCTGGGACGCGACGGCGCCCTCGTCGACGACTTCGTGCTCGCGACCGACGGCGCCGTGACGCAGGTGCGCAACGCGCCGTCGCCGGCCGCGACGGCGTCGTTGGCCATCGCTCGCGAGATGGTCGACCGCGTGCTCGCGCAGGGGTGACCTGCCGGGTCCTACAGGTCCTTCCAGACCGGCGTGGTCTTGTGGACGAAACCCTCGAATGCGTTCTGGAGCTCGCCGCTGAAGGTGCACATCACCTGGGTGCGGTTCTCCATGTCGAGGGCGTGGCGGAACGACGGGGCGTCGACGTTGCGCCAAAGCGTTTCCTTGGTCATCCAGACGGCCATGGGCGAGTTGGCGGCAATCTGGCGGGCCGTCTGCAACGCCCTCGCGACGACCTCACCGTCGGCGACGACGTCCTGGACGAGGCCGATGGCCTGGGCTTCGGCGGCGTCGAACTTCCGACCGGTGAGCATGAGCTCCGCGGCGCGCGAGATCCCGACGATCTTCGGCAGCAGGTAGCTCGTCCCCATGTCGCACGACGAGACGCCGAGCGTGATGAAGATGGCACCGAACTTCGCCGACTCCGAGGTGAATCGGATGTCGCAGGCCAGGGCGAGGGAGAAACCCCCGCCGACGGCGGCGCCGTTCACCGCGGCGATAACCGGTGTTCTCATCCGGTGGATCAGCTCGTTGAGCGCGGCGATCCGCTCTTGTGCCTGGAAGACCGCGGCGACGGGGTTCTTGTTGGGGTCGGGCTCACCGGCGCCCTCGACGGCGCTCTGGACGTCGGCGCCGGAGCAGAAGCCGCGACCGGCCCCCGTCAACACCACGACGCGAATCGCCGGGTCGTCGTCCATCGCGGCCAATGCCGACCGCAGTTCGTCGACCATTCCCAAGCCCAGCGCGTTGAGCCGTTCGGGCCGGTTCATGGTCAGCACGACGATGCCGGGTTCGACGATGTCGACGATGATCTCGCTCACCGGTTTAACGTACTCACCATGACAATGAACCGTCGTCGGCTCACCGAATTGTTCGATCTCACCGGACGGACCGCGGTGATCACCGGCGGTACGCGGGGGATCGGACTGGCGTTGGCCGAGGGTTTCGTCGCAGCAGGGGCGAACGTCGTCGTGGCCAGCAGGAAGCCGGAGGCCTGCGACGAGGCGCAGCGGCACTTGGTCGAGCTCGGCGGCGCAGCGCTCGGCATCCCCACCCACCTGGGTGACCTGTCGGCGCTGGGTGACCTCGTCAACCGCAGCGTCGAGGCTTTCGGCGGCATCGACATCCTGGTGAACAACGCGGCCAACCCGGTGGCCCAACCGCTGGGTGCGATGACGCCGGAAGCGTGGCAGAAGTCCTACGACGTCAACCTGCGCGGACCGGTCTTCCTGGTGCAGGAGGCGTTGCCCCACTTGAAGGCCAGCAGCCATGCGTCGGTGATCAACCTCGTGTCGATCGGCGCTTTCACGCAGTCGCCGTTCGTGTCCATGTACGCGGCGGGCAAGGCTGGCCTGATGTCGTTCACGCGGTCCATGGCCGCCGAGTATGCGCAGCACGGCATCCGCGTCAACGCGATCGCGCCGGGCGCCGTCGACACCCATATGGTCCGCCAGAACCCACCCGAGTTCATCGAGGCAATGGCGCAGATGGCGGTCCAAAAGCGGATCGCGGATCCGGAGGAGATGGTCGGCCCGGCGCTGCTGCTCGCCTCGGATGCCGGGAGCTACATCACCGGCCAGGTCATCGTCGCCGACGGCGGGTCGATCGCCTACTGACCGGCTCAGGTGGAGCTGGATCCAACGCGGCGGGAGAGTTTCCCACTCCAGATGGTGAAGGAGAGTGGCGTGTCACGTTGGATACGCGCCATGGCGCGTTCGCGGTGGTGCCCTCGGTGAGACTCGAACTCACACTG
>CAZVVS010000430.1:0-4469 GCA_964630585.1 uncultured Gordonia sp. | reverse complement strand
GCCAATGATCTCGAGTCCCCCGACACGCTGTGGCACAACGAGCGCAACGGCACGTTTCGCGACGTCACCGCCGATCTCCTGCCCCACACCGCCTATTACGGGATGGGCAGCGACTCCGGGGACATCGACAACGACGGTCGGCTCGACCTGTTCGTCGGCGACATGAGCGCCACCACCCATCGCATGGCCAAGATCCTGATGGGCGACATGGACAAGCAGCGCGACTTCCTGATCGCGGCCCGGCCGCAGCAGTACATGCGGAACGCGCTGCTGCTGAACACCGGCACCCATCGCTTCCAGGAGGTCGCGGCGCTGGCCGGCGTGTCCAGCACCGACTGGACCTGGAGCACGCTGTTCGGTGATCTCGATGCCGACGGCCGCCTCGACCTGTTCTGCACCAATGGCATCGCGCGGTTCGACATGAACCCCGACATCGGCCTGCAGCTGGCGAAGCTCAGCGCCGCGGGCCGCCAGGCCGATGTCGTCGACCTGATCCGCAACGTGCCGGCGGTACCCGAGCGCAACCTCGCGCTGCGCGGCGACGCGGATCTGCACTTCAGCAGGACCGGCAGCGACTGGGGTCTCGACGCCGACGGCATCAGCCACGGCGCGGCGCTCGTCGACCTCGACCGCGACGGCGATCTCGACGTCGTCACCAACGACTGGAACGGGCCGGCCGGGCTGTTCGAGAACCGCACCGTCGGCGTGCACACGGCCGCGGTCGAACTGCGCGGCGCCGGCGCCAACCGCGACGGGCTCGGGGCGCGCGTCGAACTCACGACCGGCGACCTCACCCAGGTTCGCGAGTGCTGGAGTTCGCGCGGCTACCTGTCGGGGCAGGAGCCGAGGGTGGTCTTCGGGCTCGGCGCCGCGACGCGGATCGACCGCCTCGTCGTCCGTTGGCCGTCGGGGCGGGTGCAGCGGTTCGCCGACCTTCCGGTCGACCACCTCCACGTCGTGCACGAGCCGCCCGCCGACGCGAAGCCCGACGCGGTGGCCGCGCCGGCGCCACCGCTGCGGCCATGGCTCCAGGAGACGACCGGCGGGCCGCGCTTCCGGCACCGCGAACACGACTTCGACGATTACCGCGACCAGCCGCTGCTGCCGCACAAGCTGTCGCAGCTCGGGCCGGGGATCGCCTGCGGCGACGCCGACGGCGACGGGGTCGACGAGATCTTCGTCGGCGGTGCGGCGGGGCAGCCGGGCGAGCTGCTGCACCGCGTCGGCGCCGAGTGGCGCACGATCGACGGGCCGTGGCGCGTGGACGCCGAATGCGAGGACATGGGCGTTCTCTGGCTGGACCACGACGGCGACGGGGATCTCGATCTGTTCGTGGTCAGCGGCGGCGTCGAGGCACCCGCCGGCGACCCGCGGCTCTGCGATCGGCTGTACCGCAACGACGGCGGCCTGGTCTTCGTGCGCGACGAAGCGGCCCTGCCCCGCGACGGCGACAGCGGCAGCTGCTGTGCGGCGGCGGACTGGGACGGCGACGGCGATCTCGACCTGTTCGTCGGCGGCCGTCTCGTGCCGGGTCGCTATCCGGACGCGCCGGCGTCGCGCCTGTTGCGCAACGACGGCGGCCGCTTCGTCGACGCCACCACCGAACTGCTCGGCGACGCGTCGCTCGGCATGGTCACCGGCGCCGTGTTCCTCGGCGTGTCGGGTGATCCGTTCCCCGATCTCGTCGTCACTGCGCAATGGCAGCCGGTGCGATACCTCGAGAACACGGACGGGCGGCGCTTCGTCGACCGCACGGCCGCGGCGGGATTCGGCGTCGCGGTGGGACAATGGAACTCGGTGACTCCCGTCGACGCCGATGCCGACGGCGACCTCGATCTGCTGGTCGGCAATCTCGGGCGCAACACGAAGTACAAGGCCGACGCCGCCCACCCGCTGGGTCTCGTGTTCGCCGACTTCGACGACAACGGCTCGCGCGATCTCGTCGAGACCAAGTACGAGGGCGATCGGCTGCTGCCCGTGCGGGGTCGGTCGTGCAGCAGCCAGGCCATGCCGTTCCTGCGCGACAAGTTCCCGACGTTCGAGAAGTTCGCGAGCTCGGTCCTGGGCGACATCTATCCGGCCGACAAGCTCGACCGCGCGGGCCGGCTGCAGGTCGACACGCTGGACTCCGGCTGGTTCGAGAACCGCGGCGACGGAACGTTCGTCTGGCACGCGCTCCCGCGGCGGGCCCAGGTCGCTCCCGTGTTCGGGACCGCCTGCGCCGATCTCGACGGCGACGGGCACGACGACGTGGTGGCCGGCACGAACTTCTTCTCCCCCGAACCGGAGACCGGCCGATTCGACGGCGGCCTGGGCCTGCTGTTGTCGTCGGCCCCCGGCGGACCGGTCGTGGTGCCGCCGGACCGGTCGGGCCTCGTGATCGCCGGGGACCAGAAGGGCGTCGCGGTGACCGACGTCGACGGCGACGGTCGGCCCGACGTCCTGGTCGCGCAGAACGATGGTCCGCTCGTCGTGCTTCGCAACAACACCGCTGCCGCGATGCTCGCCGTGCGGCTGGTCGGTCCGAAAGGCAACCCGACGGGGGTCGACGCGGTGGTCGGCGTCCAGCGTGCCGACGGCACCGGGGAGCATCGGGTCGTCGTCGCCGGCAGCGGCTACCTGTCGCAGAGCAGCGCCGTCCAATGGTTCGCGCGAACCGGTTCGGAGATCACGGCGGTGATGGTCGTCTGGCCCGGTGGCGTCGACACGCGCGTTCCGGTGGAGCGCGGCGCCGCGGAGGTCGTGGTGCCGTTCCGCTGAGGCCCGCACCGCGACGCTCCCGCGCCGCCCCACGCGCGTCCGACCGTACGCAGTTGTCGTTGGAGCGGCGGCCATCGGAGTCCGACCGTGCTGGCATGGCGCCGCGCGGGATCTCGTCGCGCGCACCGTCCAGCGGCGCTTCGCAATTCTGCGGATTGGCCGTCCCCATAGTGGGGTGATCGTGCAAAGAGCCCCTCGTGTCGACGCTATCGGTCGGCACATATCACCACGCCCGACCTCCTCACACCAGACCGCAAGGTCATCGGGCGGAGTCTTCCTCTACCTCACAGAGCAATGAGCACCACCATGCCCGCAGCCGCGGGATCGCCCCTTCGTGTCCCGTCTTGGCTGTCGCGAACGGCCAAGGCAATGGCCCTCTCCGCCCTCGTCGGCACCGTCGCGAGCAATGAACTGTCGGCCCAGGCGCCGGTCGTCGGCCTCGCCCGCGTCGGCCCGGTCGATCCGGCGACCGGCTATCCCTTGTTCTACGAGGACGCGTCCGGGCTCCGCCTCGGGCTGTGCACGGATCCGAATCTCTGCTTCTTCGTCGCGCCCGATCCATTGCAGCCCGTGGCCTTCCCGGGCAACTGGCCGGACGAGTCCTTCTACTACGCGCTCAATGGCTCGATGGCCGGTCCCACCGGTGCCTCGGCCCTGATCGTCTGCGCGCTCGAGGCCGCGTTCCTGAACGGCAATGTGGTGCCCGGTGAGCAGGTCGTTTTCACGCGCATCCGAATCCGGTTGACCGGACTCGTCGACGGCGCGACCTACGTGATCAGCCATCCATACGGCCAGAAGACGCTGGTCGCCGGCGTCGACGGCCCCCTGCCCGGAACGATCAACGTGACCGCGGACGTCGGCATCGGCAACGCCCTCGACTTCGCGGCGGCGGTCAATGGCAACGTCGGCCCGTTCGTGACGACGGTCGGGTTCACCTCGGCCAACCTGCCGGGTGCGTTCATCGGCGACGGCGCGACCGAGGTGCTGATCCAGGGCAGCCCGCTGGGCCAGAACTACCTGCGCATCGACGGCCCCAGCGCCGACGTGCTGTTTCCCGCCAATGCGACCGGTGTCGACCGGGCACAGCTGAACCAGTTCGTCATCATGGGGCAGGTCGCCCAACGCCTCGGCGCGATGATCGACAAGGCCTATGTCTCGCGGACCCCGACCCAGACGTCGATCAACGTCTGGGCCTCGACGGCGTCGGGCCAGCAGTTGCAGGCGAGCCTCGACGGCGGCCTGCCGGTCCCGCTGATCCCCGGCCTCTCGGGTGAGTACTTCGCGCGCATCGAACTCGGCGTCGGCGCCCCCACACCCGCACTGCTGAGCGTCACGAACGTGACCGACTTCCCGCCCACGGTCTTCACGAGGGGCTCGCTCCCCGACGAGGTCTTCGTCCAGAGCGCGATCTTCACGGTGAACGGCGACCTGCTCGTGGCCGCGAGCTCCACCGACGCGGTGAACAACCCGGCGCTCGTCGCCACCATCCCGGGCTTCGCTCCGGCCACGCTCGTCGGCACGGGTGCCGGCGCGGCGACGGGCGGCCTCGGTCTGCCGGTCGGCGCGGTCCCGCCGAAGTCCGTGCAGGTGCAGTCGGCCGAGGGCGGCATCGCCGTCGTCGACGTCATCGTCCAGGGCACCGGCTCGCCGGTCGGCACGCTGCCGCCGGTCGTCGCCAATGCGGGCCCGGACCTCACGGCCCCGGCCGG
>CAZVVS010000429.1:0-4482 GCA_964630585.1 uncultured Gordonia sp. | reverse complement strand
TGATCGCATTCTCCTGGTGCGTTCACGGTCTCCACCAGACCCAGGACGGTTCACGACCTCGTCGAACCGCTCGGCGCCAGCCTGGCGAGAGCCGTGGTGACGCTGGCGCGTTGGGGCGAGGTACCCGACTTTCCGCGGCTGGTCCTCATTCCCGCACCCACGCGCACGGCTGCCGCCCGACGTCGGGGCGGCGACCCGGTCGAGGCCTACTGCCTCGCAGCGGCACGATGCATGGGCCCCGACGTCGCAGTCGCCCCGGTCTTGCGGACCGCCGGATGGGTGCGGGACTCGGCCGGCTTGAGCGCCGGGGCACGCCACGCCAACCTGCGCGGCGCGATCACCGCGCGCGTCGAGGAGGCACCGGCGTTGACCGGTAGCGGCGCCGCGATCGTGCTGGTGGACGATGTGATCACCACCGGCGTCACCGTCACCGAATCCGTGCGGGTATTGGCTGCGGCAGGAATCCACGTCGATCTCGTCGTCGTGCTCGCCGCCGCGGACTAGCCGGTCACGGCAGCACCGGGATCATGTCTGCTCCCCTGGCGGCCGGCACATCGACCCAGGTCTGGTCTCGGGTGGACGTGCTGGTCGACAGTGTGAGCACGCCACGGCTGTCGCCCACGTACGTCGACGACAGGTTGGCCGCCACGGCATGGACCGGCGGTGCGAGGTTGCCCGAGACCAACCCGGCCGCCGACAGGCCCGACACCGGCACCTGGGTCACCGGGGTCTCCGTGACATCGCGCGCGATGACCAGCGTCGTCGGCGACGCCCAGTCCAGCGCCACTGCACGGTTGCCGATGTTGTAGGCCGCAAACCTGGGATGGGCGAGCTCAACCTGGCCGTCGTCGCGCTCCACTATCACCGCGAACAGCACCTGTCCGCCGACGATGAGCGCTACCCGGACCCCGTCGGGCGACACCTGCAGATCACTGATCGGTCCTTGCGCCACCGCGGTCAGCGCCGCCGTGTCGGCCACCGAAGTGTGCAAGCCGCCCTCGCCCATCGACCACCGAGTCGGGCGCCCGTCGAGCACCGCCCACACGTCGTTGCCGGCCCCGAACGACGGCCGGGTGATGGAAGCGCCCGTGGCCAGCGGCTGCACGGCGCCGCCATACAGACCGGTCACCAGTTGGGGGCGAGCACCGCCGGGGGGCGCCGGTTGCGCCGGCGCGCCCCCGGTGGGACGCGGACCACGCACTGCGGCGATTCGGGTGCGGTCGCTGCTCACGCTCGCCGACCGCACCTGGTCGTCGTCGTTGAGGTTCCCCGCAATCGGGACGAGCCGTCCGTCGACCACGTTGTGATAGCGGCCGTTGCTGATGACGTCGAGCGCGTCGACTGAACTCGACGACGCCGTCGGCGAGTGCCGCTGCACATCGGCGACAGCGATCCCGTCGGGACGGTCCGGCAGCAGTGGGTCGCCGTCGAGGGTGATCGCATACGGCGCCGGCGCGTCGACGCTGTTCAACGTCCAAACAAGCTGGGCGGCGATCAGCGACCGGGCCGCCGGGGGCGGCGACCCGGCCCGTCGCAGGTCAATCCGGACTCCGCCACCCTCGCGGGCGGCCACGGCGCCGAGCTGGGTGCCGGCCGGGATAGCTGAAGCCGTGGCCCTCGCCAGGTCGAGGCTGGGACCGGCGAGCAACCGTGCCACCACCGACGCCGGGCCGGTCTGGCCGATGTAGAACCATCTTGGGTCGCCGATGAGCCTCGACTGACTGCGATCGGTGAAGTACAGGGTGACGAGGCGGTACGTCGACTCGAATTGGGTCCGATCGATCAACACCCCAGGCGGAAGCGGGCCGTCGATGCGCCACCCGACGTTGCCGCGGGCGAGCCGGATGGTGTTCTCCACCCGCCCCGTCGCAGGGAGGAGTTGCCCGTTGACCTTCAACGAAGCCGTGTTGTCGCCGACCACCCGCACAGTCGCGGTCGTGTCGGTGCGCGAATCCAACAGGACGTTGACGTTGCTCACCACCGCGGCATCACCGCGGTCGTCCCACCGCGCGGCGTTCTCCGGTGTGAGGAACGCGCGAGCGGCCGTATGGGCCGCAGTGGGATCGGCGGTCGCCTTGAGGAAGGCGTACACCAGCGCCTCGGGGTCCATCGTTGCGTTCGGCTTGGGTAGCGGCTTGGTGTCGGGGCGGCGTTCGAAGGTTTTCAGCGGCTGCGGGGACGAGTCGGTGGGGATCGCTACGCACCCCGACGTGACAGCGGCGACCGCTGCCAATAGCACCACCATTGCGGCGCGGAACCGCCCCACGGGCGGCCTCACCGCTTCGCCCCCGCCGGGCCGGCACCGGTCGCAGTATCGGTCGGGCGCAACGGCAGCGGGCTGCCGAGCACCTTGTGGCCCCGTATGAGCGGAAGGGTCAGACGGAAGTTGGCGCCCTTGCCGGGTTCACCCCACGCCTCCAGCCTCCCGGAATGCAGATTCGCGTCCTCGACGCTGATCGCCAACCCGAGGCCGGTGCCACCGGAGCGGCGGTGCCTCGAGGGGTCCGAGCGCCAGAACCGGTTGAACACCAGCTTCTCCTCCCCTGGACGCAACCCGACACCGCGGTCGCGCACGGTGACCGCCACGGCGTCGCCGTCGGTCCGCATCGTGAGGGTGACGGGTCGTTGCTCGGAATGGTCGATCGCATTGGCCAGCAGGTTGCGCAGGATCCGCTCGACGCGGCGCGGATCGATCTCGGCCACCACGGGAGTCTCGGGGAGGTCGACGATGAGCTCGGTGCCGGTGTCATCGGCGAGGTGGCGCACCGTGGCCAGGGCCGCCTCGATGGGGATGGACATGGGCATCTGCTCGGCGGCCAACTCGGCCATACCGGCGTCGTGCCGGGAGATCTCGAGCAACTCGGTGAGGAGCGTCTCGAAGCGGTCGAGTTCCTTGTCGAGGAGTTCCACCGACCGCTTGCGAACGGGGTCGAGTTCGTCGCGACCCTCATACAGCAAGTCCGAGGCCATCCGCACCGTCGTCAGCGGCGTGCGCAATTCGTGTGAGACGTCGGAGGTGAACTGCCGTTGCAGCCCGCCGAACTCCTCGAGGTGGGCGATCTGGCGCTGCAGGCTCTCTGCCATGTCGTTGAACGCGACCGCCAACCGCGCCATATCGTCCTCGCCACGCACCGGCATGCGCTCGGATAGCCGGCCGCTGGCGAACCGGACAGCGACGCGGGCGGCCGAGCGAACCGGGAGCACGACCTGCCGGGAGACGAGCCAGGCAATCGCGGCGAGGAGGCCCAAGAGCACGATGCCGCTACCGAGCAGCGTGCGGAACACGAGGTTGACGGTGGCCTGCTCGGAGGTCAGCGGGAACACCAGGTACAGCTCGAGGCCGGGTATCGCGGCATTCGTCGGCGTTCCGACGAGGAGTGCCGCCGCCCTCGCGCCACCCGCCGTCTCCACCGTCGAATACTGGTAGGCGACTTGACCACTCTGCACCATCGACCGCAGGTTCGGCGGTATCGCCGCGACCGGGCCGACGCCGAGTTCGGCGGGACCGCTGCCCGGGCCGCGCACCAGCAGGACCGTGTCGAACGCGCCAACTGCACGCGCGCCGGCCCCGGACTCCCCGGTATCCCGCTCGGTGAGCAGTGCCCGCGTCTGGCGCAGCCGGGTGATGACGGGTGTCGACGGGTCCGGGCTAGCCAGGTCTCGCTCTACGACAGCACGCGCACGGTCGATCTCCTCGCCGGCGGCCGCCAGCTTCGCGTCGAGCAGGCTGTTGGTAATCTGAGTCATCAGCACAAAGCCCAGGACCACGAGGACGACCAGCGACAACGCAAGGGTCGATACGACCACACGTAGCTGCAGGGAGCGACGCCAGACGCCGCCGAAAAGGTTGCCGAAACGGGTCAGCGAACGGCGTACCCGCGCGGTCGCGCTGTTGGGGTGGCGCGGTCGGAGAGTTCGTGCCCGGCCGCTCCGGTCACTCACGGCGGCCCGGCTTTGTAGCCGACACCCCTCACGGTCAGGACGATCTCCGGGTTCTCCGGATCCGTCTCCACCTTGGCACGCAGACGCTGCACGTGAACGTTGACCAGGCGTGTGTCAGCCGGGTGCCGGTAGCCCCAGACCTGCTCCAACAGCACGTCGCGGGTGAACACCTGGCGGGGTTTGCGGGCCAGCGCCACGAGCAGATCGAACTCGAGCGGGGTCAACGAGATCGGCACGCCGTCGCGAGTCACCTTGTGCGCCGGGACGTCGATCTCCACCGGGCCGATCGACAGCATCTCGGCGGGCTCGTCGTCGGTGCGGCGCAGTCGGGCGCGGATGCGGGCGACAAGCTCCTTCGGCTTGAACGGCTTGACCATGTAGTCGTCGGCGCCGGACTCCAGGCCGAGCACCACGTCGACGGTGTCGGACTTGGCGGTCAGCATGACGATCGGGACACCCGAATCCTGGCGCAGAACGCGGCAGACATCGATGCCGTTCATGCCGGGCAGCATCAGGTCGAGCAGGACCAGGTCGGGTCGC
>CAZVVS010000428.1:0-4489 GCA_964630585.1 uncultured Gordonia sp. | reverse complement strand
GCCCGCAAGATGGGCGAGGTGTCGTCGGCGCCGATGTTCATCGACGACAGCCCCAACATGACGATGATGGAGATCCGCTCCAAGGCGCGGCGTCTCAAGCAGCGCCACGACCTGCGGCTCGTGGTCATCGACTACATGCAGCTGATGACCTCGGGCAAGAAGGTCGAGTCCCGCCAGCTGGAGGTCTCGGAGTTCTCCCGCCAGATCAAGCTGCTGGCCAAGGAGCTCGAGGTCCCGATCATCGCGCTCTCCCAGCTCAACCGTGGTCCCGAGCAGCGCTCCGACAAGCGGCCGATGCTGAGCGATCTACGTGAATCCGGATGTGTCACGGCTGACACCCGGGTGATGCGGGCCGACACCGGGGCGGAGGTCACGATCGGCGAGCTCATGGAGTCCGGCGAGCGCGACGTCCCCGTATGGGCGCTTGACGATCGGCTCAAGCTGGTGCCGCGCACGATGACCCATGCGTTCCCGTCCGGCACCAAGCCGGTCTTCGAGCTGACCCTGGCGTCGGGGCGTCGCATCCGCGCCACGGGCAACCACAGATTCCTGACCTACGACGGCTGGATGCCGCTTGCCGAGCTCGCTCCGGGTGCCCGGCTCGGGTCGCTGCGCCACGTGCCGCCCCCGCTCGAGGTCAAGCACCGCGACGACGACGAGATCGTCGTGCTCGCCCATATGCTCGGCGACGGCTCCTTCGTGAGGAACCAGCCGATCCGCTACGCCTCGATCGACGAGGCCAACTTGACCGCGGTCGCCGAGGCGGCCCGTCGCCGGTTCGGCATCACGGCGAAGCGAGACGACTACGCCGCCGCGCGAGTCACCACGCTGCGCCTGCCCGCCCCGTTCCACCTCACGCATGGCCGGCGCAACCCGATCGCCGCGTGGCTGGACGAGGACGGTCTGTTCGGTCTGCGCAGCCACGAGAAGTTCGTGCCTGACTGGGTGTTCTCGCTTTCCAAACAACAGGTCGGCCTGTTCCTCCACCATCTGTGGGCAACCGACGGCTCGGTGGGGTGGGATGCCAAGAACAACCTGGGCCGCGTCTACTACGCGTCGACCAGTCGCCGGCTCATCGACGATGTGGCCCGGCTCTTGTTGCGCTTCAACGTCTTTGCCCGGGTCAAGCGGGTCCGCAAGGCCGGCTATCGCGACGGGTGGCACCTCTACATCTACGGCGCCGAGCAGCAGCTGCGGTTCCTCGATGACGTCGGCGTCCATGGTGCTCGCGGTGAGCGCGGCCGCGAGCTAGCCCAGCATCTTCAAGCCAAGCAGGGCAACACCAACCTCGACACTGTCCCTCGCGAGGTGTGGGGCCGCGTTCGCGAGCTGCTCACAGATCAAGGGATGACGCACCGAGAGTTCGCCACGGCCATGGGCACGCAGTTCTGCGGCTCCACGATGTGGAAGCACGCGCCGAGCCGTGAGCGGTTGGCCAAGGTCGCTGCAGTCCTTCACGACGTCGACCTTGAGGTGCTCGCAACGAACGACGTCTACTGGGACACCATCGCGTCGATCGAGCCAGCCGGCGATGAGCCCGTGTACGACGCGACGGTGCTAGGCGTCCACAACTTCGTCGCCAACGGCATGGCCATCCACAACTCGCTGGAGCAGGACGCCGACATGGTCGTCCTGCTCCACCGGGACGACGTCTATGAGAAGGAGTCGACCCGCCCCGGCGAGGCCGACCTCATCGTCGCCAAGCACCGCAACGGCCCCACCCGCGACATCGTGGTCGCCTTCCAGGGCCACTACTCGCGGTTCGTCGACATGGCCCACTGAGCCAGCGTCACACCGCCCAGAAGGGGCTTGCTCCGTGGCCGCCGTCTGTGGTGATCGTCGTGGCGGCGCGTGCCGCGATCGCTTGAGACGGACACTCGCATTGCCTCCGTTCCTCGATCCGCCGGATCTAGCCTGAGGCTATGGACACACCAGACGAGACCTCGGGAACCTGGATCGCGCTGGAAGCCGTTGTTGCGACGACGCACAGAGTCGAGAAGTACGGCGGCGTCAAACTGGCCGAGAGCGCGCTGCAGCAGATCGTGGACGCCCTGAACAGCGGCACTCTTCCGATGATCGGGCACCACGACTGGACGAAGCCGATCCGCACTCGTGATGTCGAGGCTTCCCTCGTGGAGCTCGCGGACGGTGAAAAGGGTGTTCGGCTCGTGGGCCTCGTGCATCAAGATGACTGGGACGCTGCCGGTCACGTTGGTGGAATGTCCTTCACGACGTTTGACGTGTTCGGGATGGCTGAGGGACCTCACCCCGAAGGAACGGAACCCGTCAAGCTTGCGGCCGATGCAGGATGGTTCGCTGACGAAGACATCGGCACCGCGTGCTCAATCATGAGCCAGCTAGCCCCTGCCGAAGGAGCAAGGCTCCTTCAGTTCTCTGCTGTCGACTTGGCGCGAATTAGCCTCGAACTCGGGCTCATCTACGTGACGACCTGGGGGCCCGGTATCGCCCAGAATGCCATCTGGGACGGCCTCAAGTTCTTGATGCTTCGAAGGCTGAAGAGAACCCCCGACGGCGAACTTGAGTCTTCCACACGAATCGAATTGGTAACCTCATTGCCCGTAGGCGCCGTCACGGCAGTGATTGACACCAATGATCCAGACGTAGCTCAGAAGGCCTTGGCCACATATTCGGATGCGGTTGTCCGTGCCGCCGAATCGTCGCCCCGCGTCAAGCAGGTAGTCGTATGGCGAGTCCACGGAGATGATGGTTCCTGGGAGAGGCTCTAGGAGTTCGGGCTGCGCACTTCGCCGCGGCGCGGCGCGCCCAGAATGACCCCGTTCAGGATGGCCAGGTCCCCTGGGGAGATCTATCCATGGCACGTTCCCGCAAGCGCGGGATTGCGCGTGGAAAGCAGCGAAGGCTCCCCGATGATGCCTGACGACGTAAACGCACCTCGGGGGAGACACAAGGTGATCGACGGGTCACCTCCCGCGGCGTGCCGCCGCTCGTTTGGCGACCCAGTGAAAATGTCCGTCGTTCCCGATGCGCTCAAAGACAGCCTCCGGCGCTTCCGCTGAGCGCAGCAGACAGAGTTGGCCGAGCCACAACAACTGGTCTGCCAGCTCACGCTCTATCAGGTCTCGATTGGATCGGTAACGGTCAAGGTGATGCCCGAGCGCGTGTCGATGGTTCTTCGCACGTTGGGTCCACGACTCGACCGATTCGCCCGCGAGCAGATCCGTGAACGGGTCACCAGCGTGAACGACGCAGAGGCGCAGGCGCTCAACGAGATGGGTGTCGCCGTCCTTGCTGTTGCGACGTGTTCGATCGAACGACTCCAGTGCGGCGACACAGTGCGCGACTCGGTCCTCAAGGAACATTCCGGCGTTGTATCGAGTCGCGAGGATCCGCCGGAGCTCCGACCGGTACTGATCGGCGACAGCCATCCAGCGGCGAATCCCGGCGATCCCGCCGAACTGCTCCAGTGTGAAGACCATGCCGTAGGGGCTCAGTCGGTCGTTGTCTGAGTCTCGGCTTCTCCACCGCATGTGGAGCTCGAGTTCCTCCTTCCAGGTGTCGAGCGGCTTACCAGCGAGCGAGAGCTTGGGCACATCGGCATGCGTGAAGTGGAAACGTCGAATGTTGGCCACCTTGCCGGAGGCGATGGTAAGGAGATCCTGGAAGTCTGCGACCCGGTCGGTCAGATTGTCCATAGACGTGGAATCTGGCGATGAGATCCTGAGCAGGATTCGCTGCCCGAGCGTGACCTCGCTCCTCCGATCGCCTCCGGTGAAGAGCGCTTGAACCAGCGTTAGTTCGAGGCCGTGGCCGATCTCCGCAGACTCGTTCGGAATCCGAGTCGAGGTTGCCTGCGCGAAGACGTTGGGCGGCACGTCCTCCCAGTCCAGTCTCAGGGCATCGTTGTCTACCCATGTCGTCAGGTCCTGGAACTCGACCACCGCCTGGTGGACCTCAGGCCGATCGTCGCCCTCAAACCATGCCCCGGTGATGAGCCAGTTGACGTGCACGCTCTCAAAGGCATCGGCCTCCCGACAGACCCCGTCTGTGAGTGACAGCTGAAACGCGTCCTCGAGGTTGAAGAGCCGATGGCCAGCCTGGCCGTGAATGCGTGAGTAGACCTTGTCTTCGTCCGGACGCTGTCCGACGAAGCGCTGGACGGTTCCATCCGGCAACTCGTTGTCGACCCAGTTGAGGGACCGCAGGGCGCCCGCTAAGCGGAGGTGGCCGCCGTTGTCTTGGTCGTAACGGAACCAGCCCGGCACCTTGTGGTCGGGAGATTCCGGCAACCACCACACTCCCTCAACATCCAGCGGCTCATTCATGTCACATCTCTACAACCGATCGAAGGGACGGCGACGCGGGACACACTGACGGTCTATGACGTCTCCGGGAGCCATGAACTCGAAGAGCACGACGTGCCCACATCTGGTTGGCATGGAATGCCGTGTCCATCCGCCGCGTAGCGTGCGCTCAGTGTCAGGGTGATGGCTGCCGCTTCTGGCGGCTG
>CAZVVS010000427.1:0-4490 GCA_964630585.1 uncultured Gordonia sp. | reverse complement strand
TCAACGCAAACAAAGTAGATAAACGACGGCCCCGCATCTAAAAATCCGACCGCGAAACGGGGCGGCCGGTCCCGTCGGCGTGCGAGCGCGCTGGGCTCTCCCGCCGCCGCGCGCGCCCCCGTCGGCGCTTTCTCTCACGTCGCTCGCGTCGCCGCGGTTCACCGCGGTGAGCAGGTTCGACCCACCCGGCAGCGCATACTCGTCTGCTCCGTTGACCGCGGCCGGCGATACATAGCTTTCGAGGGCGCCTGCCTCGATTGGGCGCGACGCGAAGGTGTTGTCGATGCCGTACACCAGGTCGCCTTTGGGTGATCCGGGGGTCAGCGAGATCTGCGAGGCGAGTTTTCCCGCATCGCCGGACTTCGCGATTTTCAGCGTCATCCCGGTCGTCTGGTGGAACGCATCGATCACCGACGACGGGAGCTCGAACGAATCGTGGGTGAGCATGGTGACGGTGCGATCGTTGTCCGACCCGCTGCACGCTGCCATCCCGAGGGCGAGCGCGGCCGCGAGGACGACGCCCGCGACCCGGCGCGGCACAGACGTGGGCACGGACTTCGACAGCGGACGACGCAGCGGCATGGATCGATCTAACCACCCCGCTACGCAGCGCGCGGCCCCCATGCACGGGAACACCGATGGGAACACCTTCGTAACAATTGAATCTCCAGTAACAGTGGTTACAGATTCCTGGGGTTATGGTGCGTGCTGCGGGTTCGTTGCGCTCCCGCGCCCCAAAGCGACCCGCATCGCGACATAGACTGACGCGCGATCGCTTTCGCCGACTGTAAGGATTCACCCCGTGCGACTGACTCTTCCGTTCGCCGCGGCCACCAACGCCCTGTCCGCCGCCCTAGCCGCACCTGTCGCGGCGATCCCGGGCGCACACGCCGCCCCCGCTGCGCAGGACGGGCTGACCGCCGCACTGACGGGCGCACCGACGAAGGTCGACCAGCGCGTGCTGGACTCCCTGGGTGCATTCGCCCCCGCCATCGTGGGATCCATGGCCACCCCCGGCCCCGACGGCAAGGTCAATCCCGCCATCTTCGCCGACGCACAGACGCTCGGTTCCGATCCGTCGCTGCCCGCCGAGGTCAAGGCGGTCTGGCGCCAGATCACCGACTTCCTGACCGAGCCCGGCAAGCGCAACCTGGCCGCCTACCACCGGACCGGTCAGATCCCGGCCGCGAAGAAGAAGGCCAAGCCCGGCGACCCGGAGATCCCCCGCGGCCCCGGCGCGCCGCGCATCCAGGAGTTCCTGTACCCGACCATCGGGATCGGCTGCATGCCCGAATCCGCCAACGGCCCCCTCGGGTCGGCCAGTGGAGGCAACTCGCTCGGTCGTGCCCTGGTCACCGCGGGCCCCCAGAAGGCACCGGCCCCCGGACCCAAGCGCGGGCAGGCCGGCTACGTCTACACCAGCATGGGCACCGGCCCCGCAATCACCAACCATGCGCGACCGCTTGTGGCCCAGTGGCTCAACCTCGATACCGGCCGCACCGGCAGCATCAACTTGAAGCGCAACCCGAAGATCAATGCGACCGACGGCCCCGGCACCTTCACCGCCATCGCCACCACCGGCCGCGGCCGCGTGCTGAGCGTCATCTCCGGTGCCGTGACCACCCGCACCAAGTCCAAGCGGATCGTCTCCTGCGGGATCGTGCCGGTCATCGGCATCGCCTACATCTGATCCTCCCGGGGGCTCCGCCCCCGCGTCCCCCTCCGAAAGCAATGAACGGGACTTCGCCCCGCGCTGTCTGCACACGGGAGGCTTCGCCTCCGGTGTCTATGCGCGGTATCAGCAGCGTCACAGGTCGGACTCACCGATTGCACTCATAGTCACATGCGTGTTGTTCTGTCACTGAAACCTCATTGGTAACACTGGTAACACACGACTTGGAGTGACAATGTTCGGCAACCTCCCACGACCAGCCCTCGCCGCGGCCGTCGGGCTGCTCAGCGCGACCGTGCTGGCGATCGGCGCCCCCACCGTCCAAGCCGCCCCACAGGTACCCGCGCTGCCCGCGGCACCGGAACTACCGCGTGCCAACCCCGGCGGAACCAGCGTCTTGCCGATCCAGGTCCCGTTCGACAACGAACTGGCCGCGGCGCTGCACTTCGTGAAGCAACTCGGCGGCGACAAGGTGCTCGTCGAGGTCCTGCAGGCCATCATCGGCGCCGCGGGTCAGATTTCGCCACTCACCGCCGCCGATCAAGTGCCGACACCGGGCATCAAGAAGGTCGACGCCGCTGCCGACCCGTTGAGCCTGCTGCGCCAGGCGGGCGTGCACCCGCTCTCCCCGTCGGTCGCGCCGCTGTGCACCGCCCCGACGCCGGACAACCCGCTCGGACTGGCGACCGCGGGTGCGGCCGGGATCCCCGGTCCGTGGCCGCTGCGCACGACCAATCCCGTGAGCACGCTGCCCTTCCCCCTGCCCGGCGTGAACGTGCCCGATCCCAACGTCGTCAAGGACAAGCACACGGCGTTCGCCTTCATCCCCGCCGACGCCGGTGTCGCCGGCAAGGGCGGCAACATGCAGGTCGCATGGTTCAACACCGCGACGATGCAAGGCGGGACGGCCGATCTCGCTCCACTGGCGGACACGAATCCAGTATTGAAGGCGCTTCCCGGGCTGTCCGGCGCACGCCTGGTCCCCGTCGATACTGGCAAGGGGACGATCCTCGCCGCGGTCTACGGCAACGCACCGGTGGGCGGCAACCGCGAATGCTTCTTCCTGCCGGCGGTCGGAATCATCAACTCCTGACCCCACCGGCGACCGCGGTAGGCAGCCGCGGACTCAGACCGCGGTGGCCGATCCCCGGCATACCGCGGTCTGCGGGTTCACCCCCGGGACCGCAAGGATCGCTGTCACGCTCTGATGAATCTCGAAGGACACCCGACCCCGACCGGGGTGCAGGACGGCCTGCCAGGTGTTTCGCGGGGCACGGGCGCGCAGTTTCACCGTTCCGCGGCGACCGTTGTCGGCGTTGCGCCAGTTCACCGTGATCCACATCGAGTACTCGGTGATCGGCGTCATCGTGGTCTGTTCCCGGCGCGTGTCGGCGACCAGTGCGATGGCCGGCGGCGGCAGCCCGTCGGACGGATAGGTAATCCGGTTCCAGACGTCGACCCACGTGTGCAGGGGCGGCCCGGGCCACGGGTCGGCCACCGGGCACTGCAACGTCTTGACGTAGTTGCGCCCCCCGGCGTACGGGTCGTCCCCGGGTGCCGCGTGCACCGGCGCCGCCACGGCAGCGCCCACGATCAACCCCGCCCCCAGCACGCGCAGCGCTGTCTTCACTCCGCTTGGCATGCGCCCACCCTAGCGGTCGATACACTCGGGCCATGGACGACTTGCCGATTTCCGCGCAGCTGACGATCGCCCAGGACCCCGACGCCGACGCGCTGCTCTCCGCCGATCCGTTCGCCCTGCTCATGGGGATGTTGCTGGACCAGCAGTTCCCCATGGAACGTGCGTTCGCCGGGCCTCTGAAGGTCTCCCAGCGCTTCGGCACCGTCGACCCGGGCGCCATCGCCGCCGCCGACCCCGAGACGTTCGCCGACCTGTGCGCGACCCCGCCGGCGGTTCACCGCTACGGCCGGTCGATGGCCGGGCGGATCCAGGCGCTGGCCAACGTCGTGGTCGACGAATACGGCGGGGATGCCGCGGCCATCTGGTCCGATGCACCCACCGGCGCCGAACTCCTCGCGCGGTTGCGCGCCCTCCCCGGGTTCGGGGAGCAGAAGGCGAAGATCTTCCTGGCACTGCTCGCCAAGCAACTCGGGGTGGCACCGAAGGGCTGGACGAAGGCCGCCGGCGACTACGCGAAGAAGGGGTACCGCTCGGTGGCCGACGTCGTCGACGCCGACTCCCTCCAGCAGGTCCGAGACTTCAAGAAAGCCGCAAAGGCGGCCGCGAGGGCACAGGGATGAGCGAACCGACCGGCGCCGACGGCGCCACCGACGAGTTGATCGCCGAACTCGAGGCCGAGCTGACCGACTTCTGGCGACGCGGTCGGGCCCGCGCCCGCGCCCATTCGGTGGTGATCGACCCGGAAATGGACCCGTCGTGCTACCCGCTGCTCATGTCGGTTGCCCGGCGCGCACCGGTCCCGATGTCAGAACTCGTGCATGCGCTGGGCGTGGGCAAGTCGACGGTCACCCGCCAGGTCGACGCAGTGGAGCGGCTGGGCCTCGTCCACCGCTACCCCGACCCCGACGACGCGCGGGCACGGCTCATCGACCTCACCGATCATGGACGCGACCGGATCCAGGAAACATTGGCGACTGTGACACAGCGGTGGCGCAGCCGACTGGCGCAGTGGGATCCCGCCGATATCCGCACCCTGATCGACTTGCTGGACCGCCTCGGCACGAGTATCGGCGACGAGGAGGACCTGGAATAAACCGCTTTAGTTGCGTGTTGCAACTAAAGTCCGCTAGAGTTTCCCGGTTGCCGCAGTCGCTCTGACTCGTCCCGGCACCCCCT
>CAZVVS010000426.1:0-4499 GCA_964630585.1 uncultured Gordonia sp. | reverse complement strand
GCCACTTCGCGCGGATGGGGATAGGGTGCGCGCGGTTCGTCCAGGCTGGGGTCGCCGTCGTCCCACACGATGATCAGTCCCGGGTCGTGCACGGGCGCGAAGATGGCGCTGCGCGTGCCGAGCACCACCAGTGCCTGCCCCCGCAGTGCGGCCAGCCACCGTCGGTAGCGGGCGGTCGGTCCCAACCCGGCGGCCAGGGTCACACACCGGTCCCCCAGGCCTGTGCAGGCTTGTTCCAGCCGGTCGAGGTCGCGCTGGTCCGGGACGACCGCGATCACACCGCGACCACCGGCGACGGTGTGACCGATCAGCTCGGCCAGCCGCGCCGCCCAGTCCTCGCCGGGCACGGCCTGCCACGCCGCCCGGGGTGCCCGACCGTCGCGCACCGCGGCTTCGAAGGCTGGGCCGCCCCGGTAGTGGGTCCAGTGCTCAAGCCCGGGTGCGGGGTCGATGAGCGGCGTCTCGTCGCGCGGTGGGCGCTGTTCGTCCTCGGTCCGGGCGTGGCGCGGGGGCACCGCCAGGCGTACGACATCGGACATCGTGCCGGCGTAGCGGTCGGCGACCGCGCGGCACAGCTCCGCGATCTGCGGGGCCAGCACCGGTTCGGCGGAGACGACGCGCTCGATCCACGCGAGCTTGCCGTCGTGCTCACTGCGCTCGAGGCGGGCCAGCAGAAAAGCGTCGACCAGGCGACCGGCAAAACGCACACGGAGCCTCGCACCGGGCACGGCGCGGAGGTCCTGCTCGGCGTCGACCAGGTAGTCGAAGGGACGGTCGAGGTGCGCCAGCCCCAGCATGGGCAGCACCTGCGCAACAGGCGCGATCGGCGCCGGTTCGCGCTTGCTGCTCACACCCGACTCAGACCGACTCCGGTCACAACCCGGCTGCGACCTTGAGTTCTGCGGCCTTGTTGGTCCGCTCCCACGGCAGATCGACGTCGGTGCGGCCGAAGTGGCCGTACGCGGCGGTCGGCGCGTAGATCGGGCGCAACAGGTCCAAATCGCGGACGATGGCGCCCGGGCGCAGGTCGAACACCTGCGTGATCGCCTTCTGGATCAGGTCGGGATCGACGTTCTCGGTACCGAAGGTCTCCACGAACAGGCCGACGGGTGCCGCCTTGCCGATCGCGTAGGCGACCTGCACCTCGATCCGCTTGGCCAGCCCGGCGGCCACCGCGTTCTTCGCCACCCAGCGCATGGCGTAGGCCGCGCTGCGGTCGACCTTCGAGGGGTCCTTGCCGGAGAACGCGCCGCCACCGTGGCGCGACATCCCGCCGTAGGTGTCGACGATGATCTTGCGGCCGGTCAGCCCGGCGTCGCCCATCGGCCCACCGAGGATGAAGCTGCCCGTCGGGTTCACAAGCAGCCGCGGGCTCGAGGTGTCCAGGCCGTCGACGGTGAACTCGTCGAGCACCGGCTTCAGCACGGTCTCGGCGAGCGCCGGGGCCAGCACGGTGTCACGGTCGATACCCTCGGCGTGCTGGGTGGAGATGACGACGGTGTCCAGGCGCACCGGCCTGTCCCCGTTGTACTCGATGGTCACCTGGGTTTTCCCGTCCGGGCGCAGGTAGTCCAGAATTCCGATCTTGCGCACCTCGGTGAGGCGCCGCGCCAGGCGGTGCGCCAGTGCGATCGGCACCGGCATGAACTCCGGGGTCTCATCTGTGGCGTAACCGAACATCAGGCCCTGGTCGCCGGCGCCCTGCTTGTCCAGGTCGTCGTCGACAGTGCCGGTCTGCGTTTCGTGCGAGTCGGTCAGGCCCTGGTTGATCTCCGGGGACTGAGCGCCGATCGCGACGTTCACCCCGCAGGAGGCCCCGTCGAACCCCTTCGTCGATGAGTCGTAGCCGATGTCGAGGATGCGCTCGCGCACGATCGTCGGGATGTCGGCGTATGCGGTCGTGTTGACTTCACCGGCGACGTGGACCTGGCCGGTGGTCACCAGCGTCTCGACGGCGACCTTCGCGTTGGGGTCCTGTGCCAACAGGGCGTCGAGGATGGAGTCGCTGATCGCGTCACAGATCTTGTCGGGGTGCCCCTCGGTGACGGATTCACTGGTGAACAGTCGCGACGAGATTGTCATTGGTCCCTCTCGAGCCTCGATAACCGCCGATCGCCTGCCGATCGACCCGAATTCGGTTCCAACCTACACACCGCCGCCGACACCGGCGCACCGCGACCGTCAGGCGCGGTCCAACAGTGGTGCCAGCGCATCGAGGATGCGGCTGGCCAGCAGTGTCTTGGAAGTCAGGGGCAGCGCGGTCTCGGTGCCGGCGGAGCTCAGCAACCAGCCGGTGTTGTCCTCGGTGCCGAACGCCTTGCCCGACCCAACGGGGTTCACGACGAGAAGGTCGCACCCTTTGCGGGCGAATTTGGCCCGCCCGTGGTCCAATACCCCGCCGTTGTCGTCCCCGGTCTCTGCGGCGAACCCGACGATGACGGTCGAGGCGGGGATCTCGCCGCGGCCACGTGCCCCGACCAGGCCGGCGAGGATGTCCGGGTTGGTCTCCAGCTCGATCGGCGCCGGGCCGGCCGCGCCCTTCTTGATCTTGGCGTCGGCGACGGCGACGGGGCGGAAGTCGGCGACAGCGGCCGCCATGATGATGACGTCGGCCTCCAGCGCCCGTTTGCTCATCTCGTCGGACAGCTCGGCCGCGCTGGCGATCGACACGACCGCGATCCCGGCGGGATTGCCCGCACCCGACGTCGAGCCGGCGACGACCGTGACGTCGGCGCCGCGCGCCGCGGCGACGCGGGCCAGCGCGAAACCCTGCTTGCCCGAACTGTGGTTGCCCAGGTAGCGCACCGGGTCCAGCGGCTCGCGGGTCCCACCGGCGCTGATCACGATCCGTGCACCGGACAGGTCGAAGGGAAGCGCCTCGGGGTCATCGAGCAGCAGGTCGCCCAACAGGCCGATCTCGGTGGGGTCGGGCAACCGGCCCGCGCCGCTGTCGCGCCCGGTCAACCGACCCGAGTCCGGTGGCATGACGACCACTCCGCGACGGCGCAGCGTGGCCACGTTGTCCTGCGTCGCCGGGTGCTCCCACATCTCCGTGTGCATCGCGGGAGCGAACAACACCGGGCAGCGGGCGGTCAGCAGGGAGGCCGTCAACAGATCGTCGGCCCGTCCGCCCGCCGCACGCGCCAGCAGATCGGCGGTGGCGGGGGCGATGACGAACAGGTCGGCCTCCTGGCCCAGCCGCACGTGCGCGACCTCGTCGACGTTGTCGAAGACGGTCGTGGACACCGGGTGGCCCGAGAGCGCCTCAAAGGTGGCCGCGCCGACGAACTCCAGGGCGGCAGCGGTCGGGATGACGCGGACGTCGTGTCCGGCCTCGGTGTAGTGGCGGATGACCGAGCACGCCTTGTAGGCGGCGATTCCGCCACCCACGCCGACGAGGATGCGCTTACGCACCGGAGTCGTCATGACCGGGCCGGGGCCGCTACTCGCCCTCGGTGTGCTCGAGCAGGTCGGCGTGGATCTCCCGCATCGCGATCGACAGCGGCTTCTCGTGGAGACCGGGCTCGACCAGCGGGCCGACATACTCGAGGATGCCGTCGCCGAGCTGGTTGTAATAGTCGTTGATCTGGCGCGCGCGCTTGGCGGCGAAGATCACGAGGGCATACTTCGACGACACGCGATCGAGCAGGTCGTCAATCGGCGGGTTGGTGATGCCCAGCGGGGTGTCGTACGACGGGGCGTCGACAATCTCGATGACGTCAAGGTTCTGGGTGCTCACGCAAACTCCTGCTTCAAATGCTCGGTGCGAATCAAAAATGTCTCGGAAGGGCCGGGCGGTGACCGTCAGTGATCGGGCCCGACCAGCAAGGATACCAACTCATCGGCGGTGGAGTCGACTTCGTGGTTCACCAGCACGTGGTCGAACGTGTCGGCGAGGTCCATCTCGGCGCGTGCGGTCTGCAATCGGCGCTCCACCACCTCCGGCGACTCGGTGCCGCGGCCGGTGAGTCGGGCGACGAGATCGTCCCACGACGGCGGGGCCAGGAACACCGTCTGCGCCTCCGGCAGCCGCGCCACGAGGTTCTCGGCGCCCTGGATGTCCACCTCGATCAACACCGGCGCCCCGGAGTCCAACGCGGCCATGACCGGTGCCGCCGGCGTCCCCGAGCGCTGCAGTCCGCCATGGATCTCTGCCCACTCGAGCAGCTCGTCTTCGGCGATCATCTCGGCAAAGCGCGCCGGGGTGACGAAGTTGTAGTCGCGGCCGTCGACCTCGCCGGGGCGCGGCTCGCGGGTCGTCACGGAAACACTGAAGTACATCTGGGGCAGTCGGGCCCGGACGGCGTTGACGACGGTGGACTTACCGACAGCCGAGGGGCCGACCAGTACAACCAGTCGGCCCCTCGGCGTCGAAAGCTCGGCTGAGCGATCAGCCAAGGTCGAACTTCTCCAGCAGAGCCTTGCGCTGACGATCACCCAGGCCGCGGACGCGACGGGTGGCGGCGATCTCCAGCTCGTCCATGATCTCGGCGGCCTTG
>CAZVVS010000425.1:0-4516 GCA_964630585.1 uncultured Gordonia sp. | reverse complement strand
CGGCAAGCTCATCGAGGCGCTCATGCCCGTAGGTTCGCCACACGATGGCGTCGACGAAGCGCGAGAGGACCCGCGCGGTGTCGGCGAGCGTCTCGTCGCGGCCCATCTGCGTCGACCCGGTGTCGACGACGACGGCGTGCCCGCCGAGTTGGGCGACCCCGACGTCGAAGGAGAAGCGGGTGCGCGTGGAGTTCTTGTCGAACAGCACTGCGACGCCGCGTGGGCCGGCGAGTGGCTGCTGCGAGAACGGCGCCGCCTTGAGCTCCGCGGCCAAGGCCAGCACTTGGGCCTGCTCGTCAGGGGTCAGGTCGTCGTCGCGAAGGAAGTGGCGCGTCATGGTTTTTCTCCTTGCGCGGTGTCGAGGATCGCGGGCAAAGCGTCGATGAAGGACTGTGCCTGATCGTCGGTGAGGATCAGCGGCGGCGCCAGACGCAGGATGTTCGCATCGGGGGCGTTGATGAGGAACCCGGCGTCACGGGCGGCGGCCTCGGCCTGCTTGGCGAAATCAGCGCGCAGCACGACGCCCAGGAGCAGTCCGGAGCCGCGCACGTGGTCGATCAGCGGGTGGTCGAGGTCCTCGATCCCGGCGGCCAGGGATTTGCCGAGGGTGGCGACACGTTCCACAAGGCCATCGGCCTCGATCGTGTCGAGCACGGCCAGCGCGGCGGCAGCACTGTAGGGGTTACCGCCGAACGTCGTTCCGTGCATGCCCGGGCCGAACAGGTCCGCCGCCCGTGGCCCGGTGATCACCGCACCGATCGGGAACCCGCCGCCCAATCCCTTCGCCAGCGTCATCACGTCCGGGACGACCCCGGTGGATTGGTGGGCGAAGAACGTGCCGGTCCGGGCGATCCCGGTCTGCACCTCGTCGAAAACGAGCAGCGCGCCCCGCTCGGCGGTGACCGCCCGGGCGCGGGCGAGGTAGTCGGCGGGCGGCACGATGACGCCGCTCTCCCCCATGATCGGTTCGAGGATGACCGCGGCGGTGTGCTCGCCGACGGCCGCGTCGAGCGCATCGGCGTCGCCGTAGGGCACGAAGCGCACCCCCGCCGGCATCGGCTCGAACGGCTCCCTCTTGGCCGGTTGACCGGTCATGGCGAGCGAGCCCATCGTCCGGCCGTGGAAGGCCTTCTCGGCGGCAACGATCTCGGGGCGTCCGGTGAGCCGGGCCAGTTTGAACGCCGCCTCGTTGGCCTCGGTACCCGAGTTGCAGAAGAACACCCGCGAACCGTCGACGCCGAAACGGGCGAGCAGTTTCTCCGCCAATTCCACCGCGGGCGGGGAGATGTAGAGGTTCGACGTGTGACCCAGCGTTGCCAGCTGCTCGGTCACCGCCGCCGCGATCGCCGGGTGCCCATGGCCGAGTGCGTTCACGGCGATGCCGCCGAGCAGGTCGAGGTACTCGCGGCCGTCTGCGTCGGTGACGACCGCGCCCCACCCGCCGGTCAGTGCGACCGCGGGGGTGCCGTAGTTGTTGGTCATCGACGCGGCCCAACGCGCCTGCCAATCGGCGGTGCTGCGGGTGGAATTCTCGGTCATCAGAGCTCCTCACCGGGTTCGACGGTGGTACCGAGCGACTCGTCCTCGCCCGGGGAAAGCAGCCGGGCCAGTACGGCATGCGGCTCGCGGCCGTCGATCACGTGGGCGGCGGCGACCCCGCCGCGGACTGCGCGCAGGCAGGCCTCCATCTTGGGGATCATCCCGGCGTCCAGAGACGGCAAAAGGCCGGCGACCTCGTCGGTGCTGATGCTGGTGGCCAGCGACGAGCGGTCCGGCCAAGCGGTGTAGAGGCCCGGCACGTCGGTGAGCATGACCAGCCGTGCCGCGCCGAGCGCCTCGGCCAGCGCGCCTGCGGCGGTGTCGGCGTTGATGTTGTGTGCGACGCCGTCGCGGTCGGGGGCGATCGTGGAGACGACGGGGATCCGTCCGGCCGCGATGAGATCGTCGACGGCCGAGGTGTTCACCGACGTGATGTCGCCGACCAGGCCGATGTCGGTCTCCTCACCGTCGACGACGACGGTCCGCCGGGTCGCGGTGAACAGGTGCGCGTCCTCCCCGGTGATACCCACCGCGTAGGGACCGTGGCTGTTGATGAGGCCGACCAGTTCGCGCCCGACCTGGCCGAACAGGACCATCCGCACAACGTCCATCACCTCGGGGGTGGTGACACGGAACCCGCCCCGGAACTCGCCTTCCAAGCCGACGCGCTTCAGCATCGCCGAGATCTGCGGACCGCCGCCGTGCACGACGACAGGGTGGATGCCACAGGCGCGCAACAGCACCATGTCATCGGCGAACGCGGACTTGAGGGCATCGTCGACCATGGCGTTGCCGCCGTACTTCACGACGACGGTCCGCCCGTGCAGCTCCTGCAGGGCGGGCAGAGACTCGGCTAGCAGCCGGGCCCGCTCGAATGCCGTGCTATCGGGCGCAGCGCTCATGACGAGTAGGCCGAGTTCTCTTCGACGTAGGCGTGCGACAGGTCTGACGTTCGGATAGACGCCCCGCCGGTGCCGATGCCCAGGTCGACGAGCAGGTGGATGTCCTGCCCGGACAGGTCGACCTCACGTGCTCCCGCGACTCCCACACCGTCGCGGCAGACCTCGTTGCCGTTGAAGGACACGGCGATCTTGTCGGGGTCCAGCTCGATCGGCGCGATGCCGACGGCCGCCAGGATCCGGCCCCAGTTGGGGTCGGAGCCGAACAGCGCGGTCTTGACCAGTGAGTCCCGGGCGATGGTGCGTGCGCCCGCGAGAGCCTGATCATCGTCGACGGCCCCGGTGATCTCGACGAGGACGCGTTTGGTGACCCCCTCGGCGTCGGCCAGCAGCTGGGCGGCGAGGTCGTCGCACGCGGCGAAGACAGCGGCGTCGAGGTCTGCCTGGTCGACGCGGAGCTGGCTGGCACCCGAGGACAACAGCAGGACGGTGTCGTTGGTCGACGTGGCGCCGTCGACGTCGAGGCGGTCGAAGGTCAGCGCGGTGGCCCGTCGCAGCGCCAGATCGAGCTGCTCGGCGTCGACGAGGGCGTCGGTGGTGAGGACGACGAGCATGGTGGCCAGCGACGGTGCCAGCATGCCCGCGCCCTTCGCCATGCCGCCGACGTTCCAGCCGTCGCGGTGGTGCACCGCGATCTGCTTGGGCACGGTGTCGGTGGTCATGATGGCCCACGCCGCGTCGGTGCCGCCGGACAGGCCGCCGGCCATATCGTGGACGATCTCGGTGACACCGGGCAGAAGCTTGTCCATCGGGAGGCGGTCGCCGATGAGACCGGTCGAGCAGACGGCCACCTCGATCGCGCCGGTCTCGGTCCCCCAGCTCGACAGCGCTTCTGCCACTGCCTCGGCGGTCGCGTGCGTGTCGGCGAAACCGCCCGGGCCGGTGCACGCGTTGGCGCCGCCGGAATTGAGGACGACCGCGCGCAGGTGGTGCGACTCGAGGACCTTCTCGCTCCACAGGACCGGAGCGGCCTTGACCTTGTTGCGGGTGAACACGGCGGCCGCCGCGTACTCGGGGCCCTCGTTGAAGACGAGCGCCAGGTCGAGGTTGCCGCTCGCCTTGATACCGGCCGCGAGACCCGCGGCCCGGAAGCCCAGCGGCGCGGTCACTCCCTGTGTGCGCATCAACCGGTGTTCGGCTTTGGCAGTGGTCACGGGCTGATCGGTCACGGTGCGACTCCCACGGTGGTCAGGCCCTCGGTCTCGGCGAAGCCGAGGGCAAGGTTCATCGATTGGACGGCGGCACCCCCGGTGCCCTTGGTGAGGTTGTCCACGGCGCCGACGGCGACGAGCGTGCCCGCACGCTCATCGACGGCGACGGCGATCTGGACTGCGTTGGAACCGATCACCGACGAGGTCGCCGGCAGCTGTCCCGCCGGCAGTAGGTGGATGAACGGCTCATCGTCGTAGGCCTTCTGATACACGGCCCGGATCTCCGATTCCGACGCTGAGGTCCGTGCCGTACAGGTGGCGAGGATGCCCCGCGACATCGGCGCGAGGACCGGGGTGAACGACACCGCCACGGGTGATTGCGCGGCGTCGGAGAGTGCCTGCGAGATCTCCGGGGTGTGCCGATGGGTACCGCCGACGCCGTAAGCGCGGGCGGAGCCGATGACCTCCGAGGCGAGCAGATCGACTTTGAGTGAACGTCCAGCGCCCGACGTCCCGCTGACGGCGACGATGGTCACGTGCGGGTCGACGAGACCGCTGGCCAGGGCGGGCAGCAGCGAGAGGATCGACACCGTCGGGTAGCAGCCGGGGACGGCGATACGGCAGGCGTCGGCGAGCTTCTCCCGGTTGCCGGGCAGCTCGGGCAGGCCGTAGGGCCAGGTACCCGCGTGCTCGCCGCCGTAGTAGGTCTCCCAATCGTGGGAGTCGGTGAGCCGGAAGTCGGCGCCGCAGTCGATGATCAGGGTCGTCGGGGGCAGGGCGTCGGCGATCTGCGCCGACGTGCCGTGCGGCAGGCCGAGGAATACGACGTCGTGTCCGGCGAGGATCTCCGGCGTCGTCTCCGCCAGG
>CAZVVS010000424.1:0-4523 GCA_964630585.1 uncultured Gordonia sp. | reverse complement strand
CAGCATCGTGACCCGGTGCTGTTCGAGATCGGGGTGCAACTCCCGGATGCCGTCGTACCAGACCGACGCCCAAGCTCCCTCGAACCAGACCAGGAGCCGCCGGTCCGTGGCCAGCACACGCAGCTCACCGAGCGACCGCCACTGCGGAGCGGCCAGCCGCTCGGCCTCGCCCCGCGCCCGACGTCGCGCCGCCGCTGTGCCGATCGAGGCAGCGGCGAACAGCACCGGCCCACCGAACGCCAGGACCCTCGGCTCCTCGTAGAAGACGTCGATGGCCTGGAACCGCGAGCCGAAGGCCGCTACGTCGGCATGGAGGATCTCCCCAGGGTCGAGCAGGACCGTGCTTGCCAGCACCGGCAGCGGGCTGCCGTCGGCGATCTGCTCAGCCAGCTCGACCGCGACGTCCCACCCGCTGTCGACACTCCCGCGACCCCAGGTCGCTTCCATGCTTCAAGGGTACCCAGAGGGTGTGACGCAATCCGGGCCTGACGGCCCCTCGCGGGAAGCCAGCTGAGCCTCAGAGACCTGCTGCGATGAGGAGGCGTACCACGTCGGCCCCTCGCTGGATGCGGTCGATGGTGTCGACGTGCTTGCCATCGACCTCGAGTTGAGGAACCACGACAACTCCGTCGTCGCCAACGCCGAGTTCGGTGCAGACAGTGGTGAAGGCGTCGGCGAACTCGGCCAAGGGCGGCGCACCCAACTCGAACCCGGCCGGAACGCAGCGGATCGTGGCTCCGCTTCGGGTTAGCGGCAGACGACGAGGCTCGTTCTCGTAGCCCGTGAACAGCTTGTCCACGACGTCCTTGGTGCTGTCGAGCTCCCGCCAGATGGTGAGCAGGTAGGGGTCGCGGTACTTGCCGTTCAGGGCGCTGCCACCGGCTCGGAGCATGCAGAGGGAGTAGCCCATCGACAGGGTCTCGCTGTCCTCGTATCGCTCGGCGTAGTAGGTGCTCGATCCGCCCTCGCGCATGCTGGGGTACTTCACCATGTAGTACCGCCAGTCGAAACGGCCCACCGCCTCGCACTGGTTGATGTACTCCGCAGCGATGGCCCGGAGGCGGTCATCGAGACTCGCTGGCTCGGCGACGCGGTCGAGGAACGTGGTCAGTACCTGTCTGGTCGACTGGAGCGCGTCGCGTCTGGGGCCGGTGAGCAGGTCACGCCACGCGCCGGCGTGGGCCTTCGAGCTGGTGCCGAACAGGAACGGCCGCGAGTTCGTCTTCTGGCGCTGGTAGGGCCCGACAGCAAGCAGACCGGCGACGAGGTCCGGCCAGAGGCCGGCATCGGCCATGAGCGCGCGGAAGGTCGAGGCGCGATTCGCGAGGTTGTCTGCAGACAGCTCGAATGCACCTAGGCTCCCATGGAGGAGCTCGTGGTCCTCGAGTCCGAACAGCGTGGCCTCAAGGTCGGGGTTCGAGGCGAGGAAGTTCGCCTTGGCGCGTTCGTCGTCAGCCTGGGCTTGGTTGAGCGTCGTCACGTTCTCGATGGCGCCATCTCGGATGAGGTGGTGGACATCGTCGATGATCTTCGGCATGCGGTCCGGCCGCAGCTCGTCGGTCGATGCCTCAACGAGGTTGCGCAGCGTTCGAAGCCGGGGACGGAACTCGGGACTGTCCTCGATGAGGTGCAGCAGGATCGCGTAGAGCAGGAGGCTCTGGCCGAGTGAGAACGAGCGGGTCTTTCCCCGCGTGATGCCATGGGAGCGGCAACACGCCGCGAACAGGTTCAGTGGCTCTTCGGCGCTGCTGGCGGTGCGGAAGAAGAGTCGGACCTTCGACACGTCCGAGTCCTCGTCCTCACTCTTGAACAGGCTGTCGAAGGTCTCAGCTGCGGTGTGGACTGCCCACACGTCGAGCGCCTCGAAGAGGAAGCCGAGGTGTGCCTCGTGGTTCGGGTTGTCGATTCCGAACACGGCCGCGGTTCGTGGACCAAGGGGTTGGCGCGCCCCGTCCGCCGTGCCATCGCGCCATTCGCAAACCTCGGTGATGAACCCGAGGTAGCGCAGGAACTCATCGTCGATGAGGTCGTCCTCACCACGCAGGTGCCAAAGGACGTCGGACCAGGTGGTGTCGACCTTCAGCGCGAACTCGCCGGCACGCGGTGACCACTCGATGGTCTTCTCGAAGTGTGCCTTGAAGTTCTCGAACTCGGTGAGGGGCTTCCCTCGTGAGTTCATCTTGATGTAGAGATCCTCGGCCGCCATGCCTGCACCATCGTCAGACCCGAGCCCGGACAACGGCAGGAGCAGGAACCAGATCGCCGGGTCGTCATCATCGGTGAGTTGTGCCCACGCGGTGGCGGGGTCGATGTCGTGGAACTTCTCGTGGATGGCGTCGAGCATCACGAGCATCGACTGGATGGTGGGATCGTGGCGCCACAGGAACTGGTACCAGGGCTGGTCCCTGATCCAAGCGGCCGGTTCGGTCGACGACGGCAGGGAGTGCCGTTTGAGGCTCTCGCAGAACATCTTGGCGCTCTGCCGGGTGGCGTAGGAGAACTGGGTCCAGCCCGACGCGCTCTCCAGGTGACCGGAGCGCGACGCGATGTACCAGTGCAAGAGGAACAGGGTCGTGAGCCGTTGCTGCCCATCGAGCGGGCGGAGGGTGCCGCCGTCGACCCCTCCATAGACGAAGTCCAAACCGACGGGCGTGGCCGCGTCCTCCACCGCCTTCCTGAGCACGTCGAGGAAGTCGTTTCGGATTCGCGGCACGGGGTGGCTCTCGCGACCTTGGGCGTAGTCCCGCTGGAACAACGGGATCTCGACCCGCTCGATGGGGGCGGCTCCGTCAGCCTCGTGCGACGTGAGTGCGAAGAAGGAGGTTCGATGGCTCTCGGCGCTCACTGCTCGACCTCCTCGAGCCGAAGGTACGGCTTGACCGTGTCGAGTAGCGCTTCGAGGTAGGTCCGTCGGTCGGCGTCGCTCCAGAAGTGGAGCTGTTGGTTGCCGGTAGGGGAGTAGTACTTGAGGAACACGTTGCGGGTGCACGCCGGGATGTAGGAGCCCTCCTTGTCCCGTCTGAGTATCTCGCGCCGCTTGACCTCGAAGACGCCGTTGTTCAGCGCCGAGTTGTCGCGCTGCCCGAGCAGGGCGAGGTTGGCGATCGCGTGCACTTCACCATCGGCCGGCTCGTCGGCGGGGGAGAAGAGGGCGATGACGTCGGCCTCGACCGCGCTGAAGGATTGCTGGGTCACGTCGGCGGCCAGCACTTGGTCGACGCGGTTCATGACATCGGTGCGGCGATCAGGGTCGATGCCCGGGAGGTCGGCAAGGGCGTCGCGGTGGTACTGGAGCCAGGACCTCCACTGTTCGGCCGTGTTGAGCTTCTCGGCGTTCTGGGCGTGGATGTGCTCGAGCGACCAAGCGTCGGCGGCGTGGGCTCGAAACGAGTAGCGCTCGGACGAGTCCTGCATGCGGCGGATCGTCTCGACGTTCATCAGGAGCAACACATCGGAGGTCTGTCGGCTGTCGTAGGTCAGGTCGGCGACCCCGCTCTCCGTGAGCTTGAGGTGTGCGCGGATCCCTTCATCGAGCAGAGCTTCGAACTCGCTTCGACCCTTGCCCTTCGACAGCTCCACTAGCGTCGCGAAGGTGGCGGCGCCCACCGAGATCAAGTACCCGACCTTGTGGTACAGGTCGCGGTCGTCGTACCAGCCGAGCACGAGCGAGTGCAGCTCGACGAGCTCCCGCCAGAACAGCTGGGTGTCGTCGGCGATCCGGCCTCGAAGTTCCTCGAAGGTCTGGTAGCGCGGGCGATCGTCGCCCCGGACACCACCGGCGAGCGTGTCCAGGAGGAGGCTGATGTGCGTGGCTTCCTCGACCGCTTCGCCGGTGACGAACGCCCACACCTCCGGCACCCTGAGGTCGCGCTCGATGGCGTCCCAGTAAGCGGCCATCTCCAGTGAGGGATCCGTCTGACCGGGACCCGCCTGGCCGTGGCTCAGGAGCAGGGCCTTCACCAGTTCGGCGTCGGTGAGGAGGATCCTGCCGACGTTCAACCGGGTGAACAGATCCCGCGAGTCGACCTCCTTCGGCGCTTCGTACCAGAGCACCTTGACGTTGTCGTAGAGATCGCCGTGGAGGCGGCTGGCCTCGTGACTGGTTCGATGGTCCCACTGACTGAACCACGCGTCGATGCAGGCGTAGGCGCGAGCCATGTGGGAGAAGTCGATGTTGGAGCCGGGATCGACGTCAGTCGTGCCTTCCAGGAAGTCCTTGCTGCCTGATCTCGTCTCGTAGGTGATGGAGTATCCAGGCGCTGCGCTCTGGATGTGGTTGTCGCGGATGTATCGGAGGATGAGGTAGAGGGTGGTGAGGCGTTGCTGGCCGTCGACGAGTTCCCAGGAACCGTCGTCTCGGGCTTTCACAACCAGGGGCTGGAGGTAGTACGTCCTGCCGCTGTTCTCGCGGAGGTCGTTCAGAAGCGTGCCGACCTCCTGCTCGGTCCAGCGGTACCCACGTTGGTACGAGGGCACGAAGAACTCGCCCTGGACGTCGCCGACAGACATGACCTTGAGCGATC
>CAZVVS010000423.1:0-4524 GCA_964630585.1 uncultured Gordonia sp. | reverse complement strand
GGCGGTGACGGTTCGGGTGGATGTGGTCGGCTGGTACTCGGTGGGGGATCCGTCGGATCCGGAGGGGTCGGGGTTCGTGGCGGTCGATCCCGAGGTGGTGTTCGAGTCGTGGGTGTTCGCGTCGTCGTCCCCGGAGCGGATCGAGGTGACTGGTGGGGTGCCCAGCCCTGAGGAGGTCACCGCGGTCGCGTTGTCGGTGACTGTTGGGGGGTCGACCGCGGATGGGGTCGCGACGGTGGCGAGTGTCGACAGCGGTGGTGTGGCGGGCCCTGCGGGGGAGGTCGTGTCCTACAGCGCCGGTCAGCTCGCGTCGAACACGGTGGTGGTGGAACGCAGCGGTGCGGGTGGCATCGAGTTGGTCACCAGCGGTGCGGGGACCGCGTTCGTCCACGTCGATGTGATCGGGTACTGGTACGGGGCGCGGCGGACGACGACCTACACCTATGGGGCGGTGGGGATGCGCCGCAGCCGGGAGAACAACACCGGGTTCACCGAGTTCGGGTGGGACCACGCGTCGGGCCTCCCGATGCTGCTCAGCGAGACCACCGCAGGGGCGGCCACCCGCTACCTCTACGGGCCTGGCGGGCTCCCTCTCGCCCAGTACAACCCCGACGGGTCGAGGTGGTACCTCCACGGGGACCAGCTCGGTTCCACCCGCGCGGTCACCGACACCACCGGCGCCGTCATCGCCACCTACACCTACGACGCCTGGGGACGTGTCACCGCCACCACCGGCAACCCCGCCGCGACACGACTCCGCTACGCCGGCCAGTACACCGACCCCGAAACCGGCTACCAGTACCTCCGCGCCCGCTACTACGACCCCACCACCGGCCAATTCCTCTCGAGGGACCCGCTCAACGCGATGACGAGGTCCCCGTACGGCTACGTCTACGGGGACCCGTTGAACCGGGTCGATCCGAGCGGGTTGGCGCCGTGGGACGGGACCTGCATCCGGGGCGTCAACTGCCCGGTCGAGACCCAGTCGCTCGGCGAGAGCTGGGGCCAGTCATTCCGGGAGGATCACCCGGAGGTCGCCCAGGGCATCGTCGACTATTCGAGCGGTGTGTTGGCGGTGAACCCGATCACGACGGCTACCAACGCCACCGGCCTGACTGACACCGGTCAGAAGGCCAACACGTGTTCAGGGTGGTACACGGCTGGCGTTGTCTCCATGCTGCTCGTGGACTTCGCTGCCGGTCCGAGCATTGGCCAAGGCGGCGGAGTCGTTACCCACTGGGGGGCTGAGTCGCCGTGGGTGATGAATGGCGGCAAGTCGTGGTGGAACTTCAGGCTCTCCTGACGCTCATGTGGGTCTCCGTTGTGCATGTTGATGCGGTAGCGGGAGAGATCATGCGGCGTTGCGGTGTTCGTGTGGGAGTTTGAGGTCGATGGGCCCGGCGCCCAGCATGACGAGAGCGAGCGCGGCGTCAGGGCTGTGGAAGCCGTAGCCGCGTCGGATGATGAGGCGGACCTTGGTGTTGAGGCCCTCGACGCGGCCGTTGCTCAGGCCGTGCTCGACGGCGTTGAGGATGAGGTCGCGGCGGTGGCGCATCGTGCGGGCGGCCTTGACGAACGGCGCGAGGCGGGACCGGGACGCCCGAGCGCACCACCGGTCGAGACGGACGGCGGCTTCGTCGCGGTCGAGGTCACCGGCGAAGATCGCCCGGAACTGCTCCTTCATCTCGTATGCCCGCCAGATCCCGCCTCGGTTCCGGCGGATCCGGGCGAGTTGGGCGGCCTGGGTCTCGGTGAGGTCGTCGGGGTTCTTCAACAGCGCCCACCGCGATCCCTTGAAGTCCTTCGCCCACCGGTCATCGGGGAGCCTGCGGAGTTCTTGCCAGAGTGCCCGTCGGACCTCGTCGAGAGCTTCGGTCACCAACTTCACGACATGAAACGGGTCGGCGCACACGACCGCTTGGGGGGCGTGCCCGGGCGCCTGCACCGACTTCAGGTACGCGGGTCCCAGATCCAACGAGACGGCCTCGATCCCAGCGGCGCGTTGGGGTCCGAGCTCAGCGAAGAACTCGTCGAGGGTCGCAGAGTCGCGGCCTTTGCCGCCCCACACCACGCACCCGCGGTCGTGGTCGACGACCAACGTCAGGTACTTGTGGTGCTTCCGCCAGGAGATCTCGTCGACCCCGATACGGAACAGCCCGTCGAGACGGCCCGGGTCCAACTCGGCGGCGACGACACGTTCACACGCCCGCCCCACAGTCCGCCACGACACCCGACACAGCCGGGAGATCGCGGTCTTGTCCATCCGCGTCGCCAGCCACGCCAACAGGTCGTCGAGGTCCCGGGTCAGATGCGCACCGGGCCGAGCGAAGGGGACCGCCTCGACCACCACCCCATGGGTCGGGCACCGAAGACGCCGCAGAGTCGCCTGCACCTGGACCTGCCACACCCCGAGATCGAGGTGCCGCCACGACGACGGCACCGGCCGGGTGTCGTACCGCCACCGCGTCTTGTGCCCGCAGTGCGAGCACACCAGCCGCCGTCGACGCAACGCGACAACCACGGTGATCACGTTGAGGCCGAACGCCACCGAGGTGACGTTCACCCCCTCGAGACGAAGAAGACGCTTGAATGCAGTCGTGACGCGCACGGGTACGGGACCTCCCAGAGTCCGATCGGTTCAGCACCTCGAACTCTGCTCCCAGCCCGTGCGCGTCACGCGGACCCTCCCAACCACCCCCCCGCCCAGCAACCACAGCGATCCCAGCGATCACCCACCCACACCAGGGTCAGGAGAGCCGAACTTCATCAAGTCTGGGATGCCTGGAAGGGCTGCGTACTCCAGCGGCGTCGAGGCGAGCGCTGAAGGGCTCAAGCTTTCGTGGCCGAGCGGGATTGAGTGGTGGAAGGGCTTCTTGGGTCAGCGGATCGTCGGATGACCTCGACGGCTGAGGTGGTGCTCGGCGTGTTGGCGGCGTTGTTCGTCGTGAAGATCGCCTATCACGTCGCTGTCGGGGTCGCTCACTTCCGAGCCGGCATCCGAGGTGTTCGCATCAACATCTCTCCTGTGCTGTTCCCCGATCCGTTCTTGATCCTCGGCATCACGTGGCTTTCGGCCGGCACGCCTGATCCGAAGGTCCCGTGGCCTTTGCTGCTGCTGGTCCTGACGGCCGTCACTGTCGGGTCGTATCTGTCATGGGGTGCCCTCTATCGCGCCGGCGCGGCGTTGGGTTCACATGGTCATCGCCCGAACGGCGTCTCGTCAGGGTGAGGGAGGAAGAGCATGAGTGCCTACAACGCGGGGCAGTTGTTCGGCTTGGTGATCTTGGCGTTGATCGTCGTGGGCGTGGTCCGCGAGATCCTCAAGAAGCGGGCCGAGAAGGAGGACGAGCGTCGGTGATCAGTGGTGTTGGTCGAGCTGGCGGTTGGTGACGCGTATGGGGCGGGGTTCGAGTTCCGCAACCCGCTCTATGTGCGCGCGTTCAACCGGCTGGACCGGCACCGCCGCCCAGCGTTGACGGTCGCGAAACCGGGTCGCTACACCGACGACACGCAGATGACCATCGCGGTAACCGAAGCGTTGTTGTCCGGGGCGGCGTGGTCGCCGGAGCTGGTGGCGGCGCACTTCGTCGGCGTGTTCAAGCGGGATCCTCGCGGCGGGTACGCGCCTCGCTTCGGTCGGTTCCTGCGCAGTGTCGAGGACGGGGACGAGTTCTTGGCGCGGATCCGCCCGGACAGCGATCGCAGCGGCGCGGCGATGCGTGCCGGTCCGATCGGTGTGCTGGCTGATGTCGGCGAGGTGTTGGACCGCGCCGAGGTGCAAGCCCGGGTCACGCACGACACGCCCGGCGGTGTCGCCTCCGCGCAGGCGGCGGCGTTGATGGTCCACTACTTCGCCTACCGGGTCGGGGATCCAGACGCGCTCGCGGCCTTCGTCGCCGATCATGTCCCGGGTGAGTGGGCCCGGCCGTGGAAGGGTCGGGTCTCGATGAGCGGTGTCGAGTGCGTGCGCGCGGCGGTGACCGCGGTGTCGACGCATCGATCGCTCGCTGGTCTGTTGCGCGGGTGTGTGGCCTACGGCGGCGATGTCGACACGGTGGCCACGATCGCGTTGGCGGCGGCGGCGTGGTCAGCTGACTATGAGGAGGACCTCCCGGCGGTCCTCATCGACGGCCTCGAAGCTGGCGCCTACGGGCGCGCCTTCCTCGAGGACTTGGACCGGCAGCTCGTCGCGCTCGTGCGCTGAGCGCGCTCAGATGCGTCGCCGTCGCCGGGGACGGCCACAGCTTCCACCACCACGAGGGTCTCAGGCCTTCGGCTGGCGCGAGCCTCGGCCTGAGCACGCTGAGTTCCTGCGAACCGCACGAGAGCTTCTGGGGATCGTGGTTCGTGTTCTCTGGCGGCGCCGGCCTCAGTGAGAGCGGCTGGAGCCCAAGCGGAGGGGTCGGCGCCGGCTGGCCGCTCTTCCTGTCGAATGGTGAAGGCGACGTTGTGATCTACGGACGTGGACGATGGAGCGGGTACAACTTGAGGCTGTACCGCTTCGAGGAGGGCCCCGGCGACCCT
>CAZVVS010000422.1:0-4534 GCA_964630585.1 uncultured Gordonia sp. | reverse complement strand
ACCCGCGTCGCCGGCACCGCACCCGCATTGCAGCGCGCGATGTTGGAGGCCAACCGCATCGCCCTGCTCAATACGCTCAGCGAGACCATCGACCGCCTCATCGCCGCCCGCGACGACCTGCGGGATTCTGGGTCGGTCGAGATCATCGTCGACGACGGTCATCGGGCGCGCGTCGCCTACGAGAAAATGGCCGAGGCACCCGCCCCGCCGATTGTCGACGTGGAGCCGGGTGCCCCGGGGTGGGCCGCCGAAATGCGCCGTCAAGCGCACCTCGGGCGGACCTGGCGTTGAGCCGCTAGGCCTCCACCTTCAGCTTCTCGTCGGTGAACAGCAGCACGTAGATCACCGCGCCGATGATGCCGCCGACCAGCGGTGCGAGCCAGAACAGCCACAGCTGTCCCGGCGCGCCGTCTCCGTTGAAGAACGCAACGCCGGTCGAGCGCGCCGGGTTCACCGAGGTGTTGCTGATCGGGATCGAGATGAGGTGGATCAGCGTGAGCGACAAGCCGATCGCGACGCCCGCGAAGCCGGCCGGGGCACGCTTGTCGGTGGACCCGAGGATGACGATCAGGAAGAACGCGGTCAGCAGGATCTCCGCGACCAGCACGGCGACCAGGCCGTACCCGTCCGGCGAATGCGCACCGAATCCGTTGGCGGCCATGTTGCCCGTGGCGTAGAAGTCGGGGCGACCCTTGGCGATGCCCCACAGGGCGAGGCCGGCGAGCAGACCACCGGCGACCTGGGCGATCCAATAGGGGATCAGGTCCTTGGCCGGGAGCCGTCCCGCGACCACCGCGCCGATCGTGACAGCCGGGTTGAAGTGCCCACCGGAGATGTGCCCGACGGCGTACACCATCGTGAGCACAGTGAGGCCGAAGGCCAGCGCCACTCCGAGGTAGCCGATCCCGATGTTGAAGGCGCCGACGTGCGGGTCGCCGGTGATCTGCTTGGCGGCGAAGATCGCCGAACCACAGCCGCCGAAGACCAGCCAGAACGTGCCGAACAGTTCGGCGAGCCCGCGGCGGGCGAGTGACTCAGACACGGAGGATTCCTTTCGCAAAGGTAGTTTGACGCCGCAAACATAGCCGCCAGTCCCGGCAAAACGGTGCGTTTCCGCCACATAGAGGCCGGGGTGTGACCGTAGCGGTACTTTTGCCCCATGGGCGATTCGACGGCGGTGATCCGCTCGGCGACGCGTGCCGATGTGCCGGTGATCCTGGCACTGATCCACGGCCTGGCCGACTACGAGAACGAGCCCGACGCGGTGGTGGCGACGGAGGACCTGCTGGATCGACAGTTGTTCGGCCCGCAACCCGGTGCCGAGGTGGTGATCGCCGAGCTCGAGGACGCACCCGTCGGTTTCGCGCTGTTCTTCCACAACTTCTCGACGTGGGAGGGCCGGCGCGGGCTGTACCTGGAGGACCTGTTCGTCGTCGAGGAGGCTCGTCGACGAGGAGTCGGGCGGGCCTTGATGGCGCACTTGGCCCGGTTGGCGGTCGAGCGGGACTGCGCCCGCTTCGAGTGGTCGGTACTCGACTGGAACACGCCGGCCATCGGCTTCTACCGCGGCATCGGCGCCGTCGGCATGGACGAGTGGACCGTGCAGCGCCTCGACGGCGATGCGTTGGCCGCGTTGGCGCGCGAGGCGGGCGGCTGACGGTGCGGATCGTCGTGTCTGGGACGCACGCCAGCGGCAAGACCACGCTCGTGGAGGCCTTCGCGTCGGCGCACCCGGAGTACGCGGTGCTGCCCGACCCGTACGAGCTGCTCGACGGGGCCGAGGACTACCTCGACGCCGGGTTGTTCTTCACGCAATTGCGACTGGCTGCGGCGCGCTTGGACGACGCAGATGCCGACGCGATCGCCGAGCGCGGTCCGCTCGACTTCTTGGCCTACCTGGTCGCGCTCGAGGCGCTGGGCCGGCCGACGGCCTCGTCGGGGCTCATCGACGCCGGGACGGAATTGACCATGCAGGCGATGACGGGGGTCGACCTTCTCGTCCCGCTACCCCTCTCGTCGCGCGACGGCGTGGCGGTCGGGTACGACGAGGATCTCGAACTGCGCGAGGCGATGAACGACGCGCTGCTCGAGCTCATCGATGACCCGGATCTCACGGGAAGCGCCAGGGTCGTCGAGATAGGTGGAAACCCGGCCAGCCGACTGGCCCAACTGGAAGCCGCGGTCGGTTAGCGCGTCACCACTCTTCGCTCATGTCGCGGTCGTTGCCCACTTCCCGGGCCTGACTGACGATGCCGAGCACTGCGAGCACGATGTAGAGCACCCACAACCACCATGACTCGTCGATGGTGGCGGTGACGCTGCCGACCGTGAACTCGCTGACGTTGAGTTGGCCGAACAGGAACATCAGGCCGCCGACGATCGCCGTCGCACCGCCCAGTGCGCTGATGACGATGAGGATGATGGTCGGCAGGTTCACGGCTATCGCCAGCGCGGCCAGCAGGACCCCGACGATCACGCCGACGAGGATGATGACCCAGTTCCACGAGACGTTCAGGGCGACCATCACGGCGGAGCCGATGAGGAAGCCGACCGAAGCCATCGCGATGACGACGGCGACGGCGTAGTAGAGGTAGGCGAAGAGGCCGAACAACAGGGCGCAGATGACGCCGATGACCCAGCCCAGGGCAGTCGAGAGAAAGCCGTCGCCGGTGATCGCGCTGACGAGTCCGGCACCGAAGTTGAAGCCGACGAACAGGCCCCAGAGGGCGATCACCATCCGCATGGCGACGATGCCCCGGAAGCAGAACAGGGCGCCGATGATTATCGCGATGATTCCCACAAGAATGTCCATGGGCGTGATCGTACGCAGCGGCCGCCGGTGTCAGTCAGGGCTTTCGAGAAGTGGTGACACTGGTCCCGAGTCGGATCGGAGGGACGCTCGCCGGCCTTGTGCGCAGCGCAGGTCAGGGCAGTTCTGACACCGTGCTCGACGGGTCGAAGAGCACCTTCGCATGCTTCTCCGCCGTGCCCAGACCGTCGAAGGCCGATGCCATGCCAGCGGGTCCGACGGTTCCAGTGACCAACACCGACGGATCGATGGTCCCCTTGTGGATGAAGTGCAAGATCTCGGCGAACTCGTCCGGGTTGTACCCGAATACGAACCGCAGGTCGATCTCCTTGTTGATGGCCAGCGCCGGGCGGATGGTGTCGGGCCCCATGCAGACGCCGACCACGACGACCAGCGAGCGCAACGGCGAGTCGCGGATGATCGAGTCGATCATCCCGGGCACGCCTACGCACTCGAAGACCACGGGACCGCTCGGAGTAAGCCCCGCGTCGGAGGCGAGCCGGACGATGTGGCGCCATGGCACACCCGGAATCGTCTGCAACGCCTTCAGTGCTTTGAATGCCTCGGCGAACAGCGCCGGGGCGTCGGTGAAGTGCTTCTTCTGCTGTTTGACTGCGCTGTAGGGCGACTCCTGCGTCGGATCGACCACCTTGTCGGCACCGCAGCGCAGAGCCAGCGCACGACGGCCCTGCGAAAGGTCACTGGCGACGACGGTCTTCACGCCGGCGGCCTTGAGCAGCATGATCACTGACAGCCCGATGGGGCCGCAGCCGATAACGACGGCGACGTCGCGCTTGCCGATGCCACTGCGACGGACCGCGTGGTGGGCGACGGCGAGCGGCTCGGTCAGCGCCGCATCCTCGTCGCTCACGCCGTCGGGCACGGGCATCGCGAGAGCCTCGCTCACCTCGATGTACTCGGCGAAGGCACCGGGTGCCTCCTCGGCCAGCCCGACCATCTCGACGGCGCCGTCGTGCATGATGATCGGCAGCGCACAGATCCGAGTGCCCGGCTTCCAGCGCTTGCGACAGCCAGGGCCGTAGGAGACGACCTCGCCGACGAATTCATGGCCGAAGACCACCGCGTCAGCCGAGCGCATGAAGTTGTCGTACCCGACTTCCGCGGCGATGTCGGCAGTGTCGTCGCAGTGGATCCGTGCGTGCAGGTCGCTGCCGCAAATGCCGGCGCGCAGGACCTTCAGAAGGACGTTTCCCTCGCCCGGCTCGGGCCTGGCAACGTCGCGGACATCGAGCTTCCCGTTCTGACACACCACGGCTTTCATCTGAATCGATGTCGTCCTGCTCATCTTTGGAGGCTATCGGACTCGGACCATCGCGATCAGGCCAGTCCCATTTCCCGCGCCTGGCGGCTCAGCTCGTCGCGGTGCTCGGGCGCGGCGATCGCGATCAGGGCCCTCGCCCGTTCGCGGAGCGAGCGGCCGCGCAGGTCGGCGATCCCGTACTCGGTGACCACCTTGTCGGTGGTGTTCTTGTGTGTGGTCACCACGCTGCCGGGTGACAGGCGGGCGGTGATCTTGCTGATGCCCTTGTTCGTGGTGGCCCTCGTGACGAGGAATCCTTGACCGTTCTCCGAGTACTGCACGCCCCGGGCAAAATCGACCTGACCACCCGACGACGAGTAGTACTTCCCGGCAATCGTCTCGCTCGCCGCCTGGCCGTACAGGTCGACCTCGGTGGTCGCGTTGATCGAGATCATGCCCGGTTC
>CAZVVS010000421.1:0-4535 GCA_964630585.1 uncultured Gordonia sp. | reverse complement strand
GTTCGGGCTCGGAGCGCACCGTGCTCCCGCTCTACTCCCCCGGGATGGCCCCCGACAACGCCACCGACTGGCCGTCGTCGGTCGCGTTTCCGTTGAACCTGCTGGTGATCGGCACCGTCAACGTCGACGAGACCACACGGGTCCTCTCCGATCGGGTCCTCGACCGTGCGAACGTGCTCCAGCTGTCCGTCGCGGTGTCCGATGCGCATCACCGGCCGATATCGAGATCGGTGCAACCGTGGTACGTCCCGTTCCCCGAGTGGGACCTGATCTGCGACATGCATCCCGACGACGGCCACCACGAGTTCCTCGTCGACGTCGGCGAGCTCCTCCAGGGGTGCGGCATCGGGGTCGGCCAGCGCGCCCACATCGAGCTGGAGAGGTTCGTGACCAACGCACAGGGCGTTCTCAGCCCCGAGCGCGCCCTCGACCTCGGTGTACTCCAGCGGATCATCCCGAAGATCCGCGGCTTCAAGCGCGACCTGGTTGATGGGCTCGGCGACCTGCACGAACTGCTCGAGTCGGCAGCATGCGACCGCTCCGCTGCGGTCATCGCGGCGTGGCTCGACGACCGGGTCTCCGACGATGAGTTCCTCGACGGAACCGACGCGAGGATCGGCCTGGTCCGATGACCAGCGCACCCGAGGCGCGGAGCATCGATGGCTGGCGGCGCATCGGCCCCGGCCTCGTCCCCCGTGTCCGCGAGACGGACACCATCGAGATCCGCGACCTACCGCCCGGCGGCGCGGTGCGCATCGGGTTCACCGTGGTCGTCGCGGACGACACCGGTTCGGTGTCGCTGCGACCAACTGACGACGAGTCGCTCCACGGCCACGTCGGGTTCGTCGACATCGCTGTCGACGGCATCGCCGCCGGCGAGATCGAGCTGGTGCCCCACAAGATGAGCGAAGGCGCCTACCAGGTGCTTCGAGCCGATCTCCAGCGGGTGTGGACCGACCTCGTCTTCGCCGATGACGGCGCGACGAGCGTCTCCGCCGGGCCGCCACCGGCTCGCGACCTGTGGCGGCGCATTGATCGCCCGCTAATGCAGATCCTCGATCAGCCCAGCACCCGGGTCGAGGTCGCCGTGGAACCACGGCACCTCGAACGCGTCCGCCACCACCGCGAGCTCACCCCGGCCGTCGTCCGCGCTGGGCAACGACGTCGACCAGCGCTCACCCGGACGCTGTGCTGGAGCACGAACACACCCGAGAATGAGCTGTGCACCGCCACGCTGCACCTGCTGCGCAACCACGCGAGCCGTGACCCTTCCGCCGGCGACCTGATCCGCACGATCGACAAGGCCCTGCGCCACCCTGCGCTGCCGACCAGAACGCGCTCGTTGCGCCGCATCACCTGGGGGATGCGCAGCGATCCCCGATACCGCCAGGTGCTCGCCGTGCATCAGGTCCTTAACCGGCCCGAGCTCGAAGCCACCGAGGGCCCGGGCGAACTCCGCCTCGGCGTTCCCGCCCTGACCCGCCTCTACGAGTACTGGGTCTTCCTCCAGGTCCTCGTCGCGGCAACCCAGCGGTACGGGCTCCCCGAAGGCGATGGCTTCGAGCAGCTCGCCACGCCGGTGCGCGGGAACCGCAAGCGGCTCGAGATCGAACGAGGAACCACCGTCACGTTCCCCGGTCCGGTCCACATCGCGTTCGAACCCGACATCAACACCCGAGGGGACGGGTGGATGGGCATCGAGTACGTCCCCCACCCCGACCCCAGCCGCCAACAGTTCGGCGCCACCCCCGACGTCGCCGTCCTCGATCTCTCGATCGTTGACCGGTCACCCGCGATGCTGATCATCGACGCCAAGTACATCGGACGAGCGTTCGTGGAGCACGACGCCGCCAGGATGCACGAGAAGTACGCGCGCATGCGCCTCGACGGCACCGCCCTCGTGCGCAACGTGTTGGTCGCCCACCCACACCCGAACCTTGGCCGACAGTGGGCCGGCTACGGGCATTTCCCACTTACCCCCGGTGACCCGTCCAACCGCGTCCCCCTTCCCCCGGCCCGACGTGTCGCCACTCCTCAATCCCCGCCGCAGCCGACAGTTCCGCCGATCGTGCCAGCCGCTCGACCCTCGGTCACCGGAAACATCCACGTCCTCGCCGACCAATACTGGATGCGCCAAGCACTCGACGGTCGACGAATCGACTTGGCCATTCTGAAAGACGTGATAGGACGCGATCGTGTCGTTGAGCGATTCGATCTTGTCATGCCCCGCATCGGCCAGCTCATCGCATTCAGCTACGCCGCCGAGGCAGCCGGCTGGACGATCGAGTGGATCGACTCAATCGACCGCCAGCCACAGCGCGTCGAGTTCGCGGAGCTGGTGAGGTCACGGCTCCCTAACCCAGTCCTCGTCGTGTCCGACGACCCTGAGCTGCTTCGAATGCTCCCCCCAGAGACGGGGACGTTCAGCGACCTCCGCAGCGTCCCTGACCTTTGACAGGCTGAGAGGGCTCACTCAGACCGATTTGGCGGAGCGGATGGGCACCACTCAGTCGGCATCGCCTAGATGGAAGGTGGGGCACGCGTCCGACTCTTGAGACGTTGGAGAAGTTCGCGACCGCTGTCGGAGCAGAGCTTGTCGTCGGGGTGGGGGAGAACCTCTCGGAGCACCGGACGATCGCGAAGCTGGAGCGCGAAGGTCACGCGGTCGTTCGCCGCGCTGGTTGAACCCAGCCCGCCCTGGGTCGATGGCCGCGGTTCGCCCCGCTCTTGCCTGACGCGCATCCCGGAGGTTGTCCTGGGTGCTGTTGAAGTAGAGGGGTGGTGGTCCCCCTCCGGGCGGTGCGGATCGGGCATCGTCAGGAGTCATCTCACCTACACAGCGACTTCAACAGCGAACGGGACATCCTCGGAGTGCCCTCGTCGACCGTCACGCAGACCATGGGGGGAGGGCGTGAACTCGTAGCGGTGGAGTTGCACCTCTACGAGGACGACTTGGTGTCACCCCGCCGGCTGCTCCTCTGCACCGACGGGCTCACCAACTTCGTGACAGGGGAGCAGATCGCTGACGGTCTTCGCGGACACGACGGTGTGGAGGCCGTCAAGGTGCTGATCGCCTTGGCGCTCGCCGCGGGCGGGCCCGACAAGGTCACCTTGGTGCTGCTGGAGATTGGGAGAGTTCGACCTCACGAGGGCGAGGGTTGAACACAACTGATCGAGTACTGATGGCGACTCCAACACGGAATGACCGTTGGGCGTCGAGGAATTCAACCACACCGCCTCCTTCTACATCACCGACCTGCTTGATTCTGACTAACGAACACTCCACTCTCGCCAAGCGCGGATTACAGGAAGACAGACTTCAGCGTCGTCAAACCGCTCTCCAGGCTCGAACTCAACTCCACGAACGTCGCAGATAGCGGAGCCGACTGCGTCAGCCAGCTCTGCATTGCTCAGAGTCGATGCGAAATAGCTTGCTGCGACATCGCAGACTGCGCCCAGCTCCTCGAGTTCCGGGTGGGACGATCCCGGTGCCAGGTAATCGCGCATGTCGCTAACGAGATCGAAACCCCGTGCAGCGAGCATCACCACGTTCAACGACTGTCTAAACCCGTCAGGCAAGTCCATGTCTATCCCTCTCGGTCGGGGCGCTGTCCGCGAATCATCGCCGATACAAACGTTCCAAGACTACCATCCCGATAATCTGAACGACCCTCGGACGTTATTGGATACTCCAGGCCTTTGAAAGCAGGATGGAGTCATACCGAAGAAGATCAAGCCAGGGAAGCCGACAACGCGTTGGTACACCGAGGAGGAGTAGGCCCAAGCGGTGCGGTTGGGTCCAGCTGCGCAAGGAGTTGGGAACTCAGCACAGTACGGTGCCTGAAGACGGCCACGTCGAGTGAGGATCGGGCTCGGTGTGCAAGGTCGCGGTGCAACGCATCACGCTTGAGCGAACACCTTGTAAGCGCCGTTGTTGCTCACCCACAGAGCGATCGTATTCCTAGAATTGTCGAACGCGATTCCGTTGTTGGGTTGCAGCTCAGAGTTGAGGTCGGCGGAACCTTTCGGATAGAAGGTGATCCCCCAGTTCGTGGGCGCTTGCTCATCAACAAGGGATGCCTCCAAGAATCCGCCCTTGTCTCGAAACGAAAGAGGATATGTCTGTGGATCGCCGCCAACGTCGACCGACAAGGTACTTCCCCTTAGTACGACGTAGCCGTTGAACACGATGGCATCCCTCGAAATCGAGACTGTATCGTTCCCTCCAGACTCCCATTGATAGCCAGTCCCGTTCTTGGGATTGACTGCATTGGCCACTTCGGTCCAAGTGCCGGCAAGGCTATCGTAGTTCCCGGCTGCTACCTGCTGCAGATCAACTGACGTGGAAGCTGGGCCAGGTCTTGTTGTCGCACTCGAAGCTGGTCTTGGCGCGAACGAGAGGTCGTAGGTGGCGCGCTTCTTGAGGCTGTCGAGGCTGATCTCGCCGAGGGCGACGAGTCCTTCGAACCCTCCGATCACTGTGCCGGTGACGAACGCGACGACCTCGGCGAGCCACTGGATCCAGAGGCCCTCCT
>CAZVVS010000420.1:0-4539 GCA_964630585.1 uncultured Gordonia sp. | reverse complement strand
CGCACTGTGCGGGATGTCCGCGCTGATGTGGGCCGCCGCCGGGTTCACCGTCGTGCCGGGACGCCCGGGGGCGGCACACGCCCTGCTCGCCGCGATCGCGGCGATGGTCAGCGCGGCAATCACCCTTCGGCTCACCCGCCGCACTCCGATCACCCACCTCGCGGTGATCACGGCGGGTGCGCTCGTGGCACTGACCGCAGCGTTCGCAATCGGCGGCCTGGACCGATCACGGACGGCAGCACTCATCGGCGTCGTCGCTCTGTTGCTGAGTTTCGCGGCACCACGGCTGACCGTGGTGCTCGCCAAGATCCCGCTGCCCCCGGTGCCGTCGCCGGGCGAGCCGATCGACGCCGTCGAGGTGCCGCTACTGCCGACGATCGACGCGGTCGACGCCGTCTCGCTGAGCGCCCTCCCCGACATCGATGCGCTGACGCGCCGCGCCGAACACGCCCGCCAGTGCTTGACCGGCCTCTGCGCGGGTGCGGCCGCAGCGGGTGCCGTCGCGATCGCGACGGCCGGGATCGATCCGCCGGACTGGCGCTTCACCGCGGTCGCACTCGCCGTCGGGTTCGCATTCGTGCTCCGCGGCCGCTCGCACACCGATCTCACGGCGGCTACCGCTATGATCACCGGAGGCACGATGGGGGTTCTCGGGTTTCTCGCGGCCGGCATCACCACGGCCGCGATCTCCGACGACCCGACTCTCCCCTTCCCCGCCGCCCTAGCCGCCCTCGCTGCCGCCGCGGCCGCTCTGCTGATTGGCGGCTGGGCCGCCGGACGGACGTTCTCGCCATTGCAGAGGCGCGCGGCCGAACTCGCCGAGTACGCGCAGCTCGTCGTGCTGCTGCCGTTGCTGCTTTGGGTGCTCGAGGTCTACCGGATGATCCGGGAGGCGTGGTGAGCGGACCGCGCACACCTCGCCTGATCGACGGAATACGGTTGCGGTGCGTCGCCGCGACCTGCGTCATGGTCGCCGCCCTCGGCGCGCCCGCGACGGTCAGCGGCATTGCACCCGCGGCAGCCGTCAACCCGCCGGTGATCGCACCGGTGCCGCCCGGCGAGAACGCGCCGGTCGGCGGCGGTGAACAACGGACCAAATGCGCGATCCCCGTCACCGCGAACCGACCCACCTCTGCATCGCGCACCGTGCACACGCTTCTCGACGTCGACCGGGTCCACCGGCTCAGCACCGGCATGGGTCAGCGGGTCGCAATCATCGACACCGGCGTCACACCGCATCCACGCCTGCCGCGGATCGTCGACGGCGGCGACTTCGTGTCCGCTGGCAACGGCCTGTCCGACTGCGACGCGCACGGCACGCTGGTGGCCGGTCTCATCGCCGCGCGACCCGATCCTGCTGACGACTTCGTCGGACTCGCCCCCGGAGTCACCCTGATCTCCATCCGCCAGTCCAGCGCCGCCTTCTCACCGCCGCGGCGCCCTGCCGACGACGACCCGGAGGCCACCGTCGGCAGCGGCTTCGGCTCGGTGGCCGGACTGGCGGCAGCGGTAATGCGCGCCGTGCGCCTCGGCGCCACCGTCATCAACATCTCCGAAGTCGCCTGTGCGCCCTCGACGTCGAGTGCAGCTCTGCATGACGCGGGTTTGGGCGCGGCACTGCGGCACGCCGTGGACCGCAACGTTGTGGTGGTGGCGGCGGCTGGCAACGTGAGCAACGACGGCGGGTGCCGCGAGCAGAACCCGCCCGCCGGACGAGCCCAGCAGTGGGACTCAGTGCGCACTGTCGCCACGCCCGCGTGGTTCGGCGATGACGTACTGACCGTCGGATCGGTGGACACAGCCGACGGCTCCCCGTCGACGTTCAGCCTGGCCGGTCCGTGGGTCGGTGTCGCCGCGCCGGGCACCGACCTGACGAGCCTGGACTCACGACCAGGTCGCAGCGGGCTCGTCGTCGGGCTCAACGGCACCGACTCGACGGTGCCCATCAGCGGTACGAGCTTCGCGACCGCCTACGTCAGCGCCACGGTCGCGCTCGTGCGGGCACGCTATCCGCATCTCGACGCCCGCGCCGTCGTGCGGCGGATCAAAGCGACCGCCACCGGCGGCGGCGACGGGCCGGATCCGCGCACCGGGCATGGCGTGATCGACCCGTTGGCAGCGCTGACCGCTCAAATCCCCGACGCTGGTGACGCGGGGGCCGAGCGATTCAGGCCGCCGCCGGCGGCCCGGGGTACCGACCCCGTGCCAATGATCGTGGCCCTGTCCGGCGCGGCACTTCTCGTCGTCGTCCTCGCCGTCACCTCGGGTGTCACGCGTCCGCGCATCGAGCCTCTCGACGACGATCTTTGAGCACGACCACCCGTCAACGGCTACCGAACTAGAGGACGACGAACTTCCCGGTGTCGATGTCGTAGTACGCGGCGACCACCTCGAGCTGGCCCTTGGACACCTCCGCAGCGATCAACGGATCCTTGAGCACGATGTCGCGGGTCTGGATCGCGTTGGCCTTGATCGCCTCTGTGAGCAGGTTCTGGTCTGGGGTGACCTCGTTCTTGGCGGCGCGCACCGCGGGCAGGATGTGGTTGACGATGTCGTCGACCGCCCCGCCGGGCATCGCGCCGCCATCGGCGACGCCGACGGCAGCGTCCACCGCACCGCACTTGGCGTGACCCGCGACGGCAATCAGCGGGACGTGCAGGTGCTCCACCGCGTATTGCAGACTCCCCAGCTCCGACGAGCCGACGACGTTGCCTGCGACGCGGACGACGAACAGATCGCCGAAGCCCTGATCGGTGACGATCTCGACGGGGACCCGCGAGTCGGCGCAGGTGAGGATTGCGGCGAACGGCTCCTGCTTGAGGGCGACCTCCACGCGGCGCATCTCGTCGGTACCCGGGTGAACCTGCTCGCCGTTCAGATAGCGCTCGTTGCCCTTGCGCAGCTCCTCACGGGCTTGCGCCGGTGTCTCGATCTCCGGGCGGTGCACCGGGCCGGGCGCCGTCTTGGACGGCGAGGTGGGCGCGGCCTCGTCCTTCTTGTCATCGGTCGAACACGCGGCGAGCGCGGCACCAGCCGCCGCCACACCCGCGACACCGAAAAGCCTCCGACGATTCATGTCCATAGCCATACGCGAAGGCTACGACTCTGCACCTGCTCGCACGGCATAACACGCGTTGACGCCGGAGACTTCGGACCTGGGGTCGGCTACTTGGCGGTGCGCGCCGGACGCAATTCGCGGGGCAGCGCGAAAGTCAGCGTCTCCTCGGCGGTGTTGATGGTCTCGACGTTCTCGTAGCCGTACTCGGAGAGGAAGTCGAGCACGCCGCGGACTAGGACCTCGGGCACAGAGGCCCCCGACGTCACGCCCACCGTCGTCACACCGTCGAGCCAGGTCGGGTCGATCTCGCGGGCGTAGTCGACGAGGTAGGACGCCGAAGCGCCCGACTGCAGCGCGACCTCGACGAGGCGCACCGAATTCGACGAGTTCTTCGAGCCCACCACGATCACCAGCTCGCAATGCTTGGCCATCGCCTTCACCGCGACCTGCCGGTTCTGGGTGGCGTAGCAGATGTCATCACTGGGAGGGTCTTGCAGCTGCGGGAACTTCTCACGCAGGCGGCGCACCGTCTCCATGGTCTCGTCCACCGAGAGCGTCGTCTGCGAGAGCCACACGAGCTGCGCGCCCTCGCGGACCTCGACGTCGTCGACGTGGTCAGGCCCGTCGACAATCTGGATGTGGTCGGGCGCCTCACCCGAGGTGCCCTCGACCTCCTCGTGGCCCTCGTGACCGATGAGCAGGATGTCGAAGTCGTCACGGGCGAAACGCTTGGCCTCCTGGTGGACCTTCGTCACCAGCGGGCACGTCGCGTCAATGGTCTGGAGCTTGCGCTGCGCCGCGGACTCGTGGACCGCCGGCGACACACCGTGCGCAGAGAAGACGACGATCGCGCCTTCGGGCACCTCATCGGTCTCGCCGACGAACACCGCACCGCGCTCGGAGAGGGTGTCGACGACATGGCGGTTGTGCACGATCTCCTTGCGGACGTACACCGGCGCGCCGTGCTTGTCGAGGGCACGTTCCACCGTTTCGACGGCCCGATCGACGCCGGCGCAATAGCCACGCGGCTCGGCGAGCAGGACACGCTTGGACGACATGGCTACCAGGGTACGGACTCAGGGGGCGCGTGGCTAAACGTCTCGATGAGTGATATGGCACAGTTGTGGACATGACGCGAGCCCCCTACACCGTGCGCCTGGCCACCGGGTTGATCGTTACCGCCCTCGAAGAGTCGCGGAAACTGCCGACGCAACTCATCACCATGCCGATGACCGCGGTGAGCAATGCGGTACAGGCGGGCATGCGGCTCCAGCAGAACGTCGCCGAAATGGTGATCAAGGGCGACTCCGTCCTCGACGGTCTCTTCAACAAGCCCGAAGAGCAGCCCGCGTGGGCGAAGTTCGACGAAGACGACGAGCCGACCGACGTCAACATCCCCGTCGGCCTGCGCGCTGCGCCGGAGCCCGCCGCGCCCACACCCGCCGCGAAGCCGGCCGCTCCGAAGCCTGCCGCGGTCCCGG
>CAZVVS010000419.1:0-4545 GCA_964630585.1 uncultured Gordonia sp. | reverse complement strand
GGTACCGGTTATCGTTCCGTGATCTGCTTCACCTGCCAGGGGAGATTCGTGGTGCCATCACACCGATCCGTGTCCATCGCTGTGCCGATTTCGCGCCGCCTGCGCGCTCATCGCCGCCTCGCCGCCCCGGTCGTCCTGACCGCCGCAGTCGCCGCCGCCCTCACCGCCATCGCGCCGACGGCAGCCGATGCTGCGCCGCTGCCCGCGTCGAAGGCCGACTGCGGACCCGGATCGCTGCCCGAAACCGGACTGCAGGGCGACGTCTCCGCGGCCGATCGCGACTCCGGGCGCAGCACCCGCGGCTTCCGCTGCAACGTCGTCCTGAAGGGCGGCTACCGAGGCCACGGCGGTGGCATCACGTCCACCAGCTATGAGAACTGCGCCTACATGGGCAGCCTGTTCCCCGGCGCGATGGTCGGCCCGGACACCGGCGTGTCGGTGATCGACGCGAGTGACCCCGCACAGCCGCGCCGCACTGCCGTGCTCCGCGCCCCCGCACTGCAGGCGGGCACCTGGGAGAGCCTCAAGACCAACCGCAACAGCAAACTCCTTGTCGGGACCGGTGTTCCGCTGCTGTTCGGCGCCGGCCTCCTCTCGGTGTACGACGTGCGCGACTGCGCCCAGCCGCGCCTGCTCAACGACGGCGGACCGGGTTCGCTCAACGCACCGCTGCCCATCACATCGCACGAGGGCGGGTTCTCCCCCGACGGCCGCACGTACTGGACGTCGAGCACCGGGCCCGGCCTGCTCTCGGCCGTCGACCTGAGCAATCCGCGCCAGCCCCGGGTCATCGCCCAGGCGCTCACCGCGTTGGAATCGCACGGCATCGGAGTGAGCCCCGACGGCTTCACGCTGTACCTCTCACACAACCTGGGCGGATTGTCGGTCTGGGATGTGCGCGACGTCCAACTGCGCCGGCCGAACCCGCAGATCCGCTACCTGGGCGGGGTGAACTGGACCAACGGCTGGGCCACCCAGCACAGCATCCCCGTCACCTACAGCGGCAAGCCGTTCCTCTTCACCGTCTTGGAGGGCGGCTCGGGCGGGGTCAAGTTCATCGACGTCTCCAACCGCCGCAACCCGCGCGTCGTGAACAACCTCAAGCTCGAGATCAACCTGCCCAAGAACCAAGACCGCGCGTTGGCCTCCAGCATGGGCGGCAGCGCGTTCGCCTACGAGTCGCACTACTGCGCCGCCGACCGCCAGGTCGATCCGACGGCACTCGCCTGCGGCTGGACGTCGTCGGGAATCCGCGTGTTCGACGTGCGCAACCCGATGAAGGTCAAGGAGATCGCGTACTACAACCCGCCGGCCAAGACCAACCGCTTCCTGGAGCTGTGGAACTCACCGCACGCGCTGGCGTCCGTCCTGGGCTTCCCGATGCTCTCGGTGCCGGCGATCCTGCAGTCGCTGCAGCAGGGCGTGTTCGACCCCCGCCAGGCGCTGAGCCCGCGCAGCGGACGTGTCCTCGGCGGTGACATCTCGACAGACTGGTGCTTCTCGCCGCCGGAGTGGCGCGGCAACAAGCTGTACGTGGCCTGCTCGGACAACGGCTTCCAGGTTCTGGAGCTCACCAACGACGTGTACACGCCGCCAGCCAATCAGCTCTCCACGGTCGGTTCGTGACCGGTCGGTCGACGACTTCGACGCCGTCTCGCGGGCAGGCCACCTCCGGCGGGCGCGCGGTTCTCGCCGCGTCCCTGCTGGTCGTCGCCGTCGTGGCATTCGCCGTCGGAATGGTGGTGCGTCCGTGGATCGTCGACGTCGAGGGGTCGTCGAACAATTCACTGAGCGCCGTGGAGGAGGGCTTCCTGCAGGACATGTCCGCCCACCACCAGCAGGCGCTGGCGATGGCGCAACTCGTCGACCGACCGGGCGTGGATCCTCGCGTGCTCACGCTGGCCCGCCAGATCCGCGTCGAGCAGGCGAACGAGGTCGGCACGATGACCGGCTGGCTCCAGATGGCCGACCGGCCCATCGGGAACCCGACGCCGATGAGCTGGATGACCCGCTACGGCTCCGAGACGCATGGGCACGGCGACGGTGGTGGCGCTCCGATGCCGGGCATGGCCACCGACGACGACCTCGCCTCGCTGGGCTCGATGCCGCCCGAGCAGGCGGGGACGCGGTTCCTGCAGCTGATGCAGCGTCACCATTACGGCGGGATCGCCATGGCCCAAGACCTCGTGGCCCAGGTTCCCGAAGGTCTCACCAGCCGCCTCGCCCGGTCGATGGTCAGCACCCAGAGCAAGGAGACGGGGCTGATGGGCGCAATGCTGATGGAGCGCGGCGCGGCCTCGTAGCGCGCTCGCCGTGCGCACTAACCGGGTCGGTCGGCGCCTCGTCGCAACGACCTCACCACGCGTCGTCGAGGTCGGCATGCTGCACGATCCAGGTGTGCATCGCGATCCCCGCGGCCACCCCGGCGTTGATCGAGCGGGTCGAGCCGAACTGGGCGATCGACACGGTGAGATCGGCGCCGGACTGGGCGTCGTCGCTCACGCCCGGTCCCTCCTGACCGAAGAGCAGGACGCAGTCACGCGGCAGCTCCGCCCGCTCAATGCGCTGTGCCCCGGGCGTGTTGTCGACGGCGACGACGGCCAGCCCCTGCTCCCGCGCCCAGGCGATCAGGTCGGCGACGGTGTCGTGGTGCTGTAGGTGCTGGTAGCGGTCGGTGACCATCGCGCCACGACGGTTCCAGCGGCGTCGCCCGACGATATGCACTGCCGCTGCGGCAAAGGCATTCGCCGTGCGCACGACCGTGCCGATGTTCGCGTCGTGGGCGAAGTTCTCGATGGCGACGTGGAACGGGTGGCGGCGTTCGTCGATGTCGGCGACGATCGCCTCGCGGCGCCAATAGCGGTACGCGTCGACGACGTTGCGGGTGTCGCCATCGGCGAGCAGCTCCGGGTCGTAGCGCGGATCGTCGGGGAGATCGGCCGTCGGCCATGGCCCGACGCCGACGGCCGGGCCGGCCTGCCACTCCGTCGGACCAGGATCCACATGTTGATCGGTGGCGCTGGGGCTCACCGTCGGCTCGGACTCGCCGGGCTGCGAACCTCCCGGCACCGACGGCATCGACTCGTCCGGACAGTTCAGGCGAGGCCGAGATCGGCCAGGCCCAACAACGACCGGTAAGGCACGCCCAGCGCACCGATGACCTCATCGGCACCGGTGGCCCGGTCGACGACGGTCGCGACGCCGACCACCGTCGCACCGGCTTCGCGCGCGGCGTTGACGGCCTCGCTCGGCGACGCTCCCGTCGTCGACGTGTCTTCGACGACGAGCACGCGACGCCCGGCGATGTCAGGCCCCTCGATGCGGCGCTGCATGCCGTGGGTCTTAGCGGCCTTGCGCACCACGAACGCGTCGATTGGACGGCCCGGTGCGTGCATGATCGACGTCGCGACGGGGTCGGCCCCCAAGGTCAGTCCGCCTACGGAGGCGAAGTCCCAGTCCGCAGTCAACTCACGCATGAGGCTTCCGATGAGCGGCCCGGCCTCGTGATGCAGGGTCGCGCGGCGCAGGTCAACGTAGTAGTCGGCCTCTTTGCCCGACGACAGCGTGACCCGCCCGTGCACGACCGCCAGCTCACGGACCAGGGCGGACAGCCGCTCGCGCTGCTCGCTCACCGCTCGTCGTCGCCGGGGTAGAGCGGCGAATGCGGTGCGGGCGGACGCTGCCAGGCGCGCTGACGCTCGGCGGGCGGCGGCGCGGGTTGCCCCTGCTGCTGCGGTGCCGACGGGCGACCGGGGTACACCCCGCGGGCCGGCGGGGCCGGCGCATCGGTGGCGAACGGGTCGTAATCAGCGGGATTGGTACCGAGCGGCGGCAGCGGGTTGACCGTCGTCGGCTCCTCCGCGAGCACACGATCGGCCTCGCGACGGCGCTTGTCGCGCATGTTCTCAGTCTTCTCGTCGGCGAGCTCGGCGATGTGCGGTCCGTGCGGGTCGCGCGGATCGGGCGCATCCTGCGGGTCCACCGACGGGGGAAGCACGCGCAGCAGGTCGGCGAAGCGCCGCACGACGTCGAGCGCGGCATCCAGGCGGGCCGGGTCGTTGGTCAGCGGCATCGAGCCCAGTGCCCACTTCCCCTCGGTCCACAGCACCTCGATGAACGGCGGGGCCGCATTGGCCAGCGCGATCATGCGTCGGTCGCACACGCGCCGCGCGACGTCGAGGTTGTTGGAGAACACCACGCGCGGCCCCATCGCGCCGAGGAGTTCGACGTCGGTCTCGGCCGGTGCCAACACATCTTCGTGGCGCAGGTCGATGATCACCTGCGATGCGGCCTTGCGGCGCACCGCGATGACCGTCGCCGTCTCGGTGAGGTCGAACACGACTGCCTCAGCGCCGTCGTAATCGCCGAACGCGACGTCACGGACCTCGACGTGGTCGGGGACGTCCATCGTCGCGCGGCGGAACACGCGGCGCAGTTTGGTGTCGGAGGCGCGGTAGTGGAAGCCCTTCGCGTCGCCCCACACCTCGCGACCGGCGCGTGCGACGGTGGATCGCTGGTGGTCGAGCCACAAAAGGACGCCGGCAC